>CAYSKD010000073.1:0-5418 GCA_964431665.1 uncultured Clostridium sp. | reverse complement strand
TTTATTTAACATTTTAGTGGCTATTTCAGCATTACGTTCATTTATACCCTCAAGTCTTCCTTGAGTTATACCTTCACTGATACCCTCAAGTCTTCCTTCTTCTGTATATATCCGTCTATCCCACATTGCCCCATTAAAACATTCTCTTAATGATTCATCATGTGTATATCTATCTAACCAATTATTTAACTTCATAAGCATTTCATCTCCTTTTGCTACTCTTTCTCTTTCTTCTTTACTTTTCGCTGCCATAAATCTTAAATATCTTTTAAATCTATCATTATTATAATCTATGTCTTTTAGTAAATCAAGTCTATAAAAATCTGATTTCGTTTTATCATATTTCTTTGAACCATAATACATTACACTTTTTAATTTATCATTAATTTCTAGACTATTAGTCTTTAACTTATCAATAAAATTTATTTGTCCAACTTCTTTTACTTGATAATATTTATCTCCTGGTTCTAAAGTTGTAGAATAAATCTTCATAATATAGTTTTTACTTTTTAAATATGACTCATTATTAAAGTTTGTATACATTTCTAAATCCACAATTAAATTATCATTTATAATAGCTATTAAATCACCACGCATATCTTTTTCATGATATTTACTTTTTAATAAGTGACTTTCATAAACAGATACTACTTTACCCCTTAATGTTCCTCTTTTAAGTTTATAATAACTTTCTAATAAATCTTCTAAATATATAATATTTTCTGGTTTACCAAAAGTATCTTTAAAAATAATATCATTAGTTAAAGGAATAAAATCATCTTTAGTTTTATTTTCTTGAACATCCAATTCTGTTTTCAAAAATTTCACCTCCTATTCTTATCAATATTTAAAGAGAAAAATAATTTAAATAGCCAATATAACTTTCCCTTCATGTCTTTTTATTGTATATATAAAATAGCCAAAAAGCAAGAAAAATAGTTCGACAAAATTTAACAAAATAAAACTAATGTTTGACATTTATATTATCAAATGTTAATGTCTTTATTAATTGATATATAAAAAGACAATAAGTGATTTAATACTTATTGTTCTTTTAGTTTTTCTATTACTTCTTTTGATAAACCAGTAAATTCAATTATTTCATCAATGGGTTTATTTTTATTTAACATTTTGGTATTTACAACAAAAAAAATATATATTAGATAAATATTTAGACGAAAGGGAGATAGTATGTCAAGTTGTTTAGGTTTGTATATTAATAACGAGATGGTCAAATATGCTAAACTGTCAAGTGATAACAAAAAAGTTACATTAGAATCTTTTGGCACTAGATTTGTTAAATTTGATAAAATGAAGGTTATAGAAGAAATAATTGAGGAGACTAACTCTCAAAGTACGCCCATTGCACTAAATCCAAGTAATAGCATATTTGTAAATGTAGACATGTTTGAACAAGGCCAAATAAAGTCATATATTAATGATATAACTAAGATGGAATTTGAATCTTGGTGCGAAAAAAACGGTAAGTCTCCAGCAAATCATTTATTTGTATATAAAATTGCAGATACAAAAAATTTAAATGGTAAAAGAAGTGCAGTATTAAATATAGCTGAGAAAAAGTCCGTTAATGATTATTTAGAAACATTTAGTAATAGCCTAGCATCACTTTATTCACCTGCCTTTGTTATGGAACGTTTGATACCAGCTGATGCGAAGAATTGTGTAGTTGTAAACTTTGATGATAATTTAACTATCACTATTGTACTAGAAGGAAAAATTGTAGATATAAAAACATATGAAATTGGTATGAAAAAAATACTAGATGACTTTACAGAGCAATTGGGTTCATATCAAAAGTCATATGAAGCATGTAAACAAATTAATGTATACTCAGAGGGAGAAGATAATAACGATAAAAGATTAGAACATATATTAGAGCCTAATTTACAAGATATATTAAAATATGTTCAAGCTAACATAGCACCTTACAAGAAACAAGTTGATAAAGTATTTATTGCTGGTAGCGGTGTGGTATTTACAAACTTAGATATATTATTTACCGAATACTTAGAAATGAAATCCGAACTTTTAAAACCTGATTTTCTTGCAGATACATCAAATGTTAGAAATGTAGCTGATATTGTTGAGTCTATCGAAGCAATAGCTTTAGCATATGATGCTATTGTTCCTATAAAAAGAGAAAGTGAATTTGTTAAGAGAACTGGTATAAAGTCATCATTTAAAAACTTATTTAAAGCAAAAAATAAAAAAACATCGGCTTCTGAAAAAGATCAAAATGCACCTAAGGAAAAAAAGCCAAAAGAAGAAAAAATAGTTGAAGTAGAGGACTTTACTAAAACTAGCTATACAATTATTCATTTGTGCGTTGTCTTAGCTGTTGTATTTATTGCATACTTAGTATTTAGCAATATATATTCATATAGATTAGAAAAGATGAAAGAAGAAACGATGGCAAGTATTGAACAATTAAAAGCAAATACTGCAATAGTTGAAGCTGATACAAAGTATATTACAGAAAATAAAACTAAGTATAAGGAAATAAATGATAGAGTTAAAAATATTGTTGATCAAATTGAAAGTAATAAAATTGGAAAATTTACTACATATAATGTAGCAACCTTCTTACAAAATATAATAAAGATAATACCAAAAAATGTTCAACTAGTAAATATTAGTTCTGATGATAACAAAAATATTAGAATAACAGCTCAATCCAATAGTTATGCGGATCTTGGATATTTCGTTTCAGTACTAAAAGTTAATAATACTTTAAATTCTTTAAAAGTAAATAGTATAAAAAATTCTACTAGTTCAAAAGATGCTAACGAAAATGGATTAAGCAATACTATAACAACTATAGAAATAGGTGGTGAGTTACCATGATATCAGAAAATACAAAAAAGGTGTTAATTGTTTCTTTAATAGCTCTTGCATTATTAGGTTTGGTAGCACTTGCTACTTTGACTAGTATAGACTTTAAATTATTTAAATTTGCATCAATTTCTTCTTTAATAGAACAAAGGGAAGATTTAATAAAGACACAACAAGAACTTGAAACACAAGAAAAAGCATATGAAGCTGCTATAACAAAAAACGGCACAGAGCAAACATCATTTACTAGTGAAAAGAATAAATATAATGCTATAAGTGATGAAACTATACAAATTGTAAAAGAGGCTACAACAAAAGATAATTATAGCATAGAGTATATGTGGATTAAGCTTGGAAATTACGCATCGTCAAATAATTTAACCATTGCTATGGCTGATGCAACAACTACTACTGAAAACGTTGCTCAATCAACAAGTACGACTTCTAGTACATCAACAAGTAGTAGCAGTAGTTCTTCTTCATCAAGTTCTACATCACAAACTACAGAAAGTACTAAAAGTACTGATACTTCAAGTAATACCGATACAAGCGATGATACACTATTTACAATACAAGTATCAGGAAGTTATTTAGATGTTTCAGACTTTGTGTTTGAAGTTGAAAATGATAGCGAATTAAGATTTAAACTTGATAATATATCTATGGATTATATATCAGGTACATCAATAAGAGCAAAATTTAATGTTAAAAACTTAACAATTAACAAGTAGATAAAGGAGAAATGATATGAATAAATCATATATAATAACCTTTGGTATATCTGTTCTTGTTTTAGCTACAATAGGAATTATTGCATTAATGCTTTTTATACCACAAAAGGTTAATGTTATAGAGGGAAATATAAATAAATACGAAACAATTACTAAGTCAGAATTTACTTTTGAAAGTACAAAAGATATTTCAAAAGAGGCTTTAATGAAAGAGTATTCTATCTCTGCTGATGAATTAGCAGCTTTTAAGGCGAAGAATCAATATAATCCTGGAAATTCAGATCCATTTACACCTAATTCTACATCAACAGAAAGTACAGGAAGCTCTCAGGTAAGTTCAAATACTACTGCACAAAGTGCAAGTGATAAGACAACTAATAGTAATGGTGGAGTAGCAAATCCAACATCAACAAATAAATAAAGGAGTGCAATATAATTTTGAGTAGAAGTAATCGAAATGATGAAAATAATGTAGAAAATAAATCAAGAAAAAGAAATAAAAAAAATAATGTAATAATTTTAGAATTCATAGTGATAATAGTATTGACAATTTTTTTGTTTTTTAGTACAATTAAAAGCAGTGATGAAACAAAGCGTGAAAAACTAATTTCAACTGCTTTAACAGCACAAGAAAACTTATCATATTATTTAGGAAAAATGAGTTCTGATACGTTTTCATTATATACTGATACAGATATAATATTAGGAAAATCAGAAACTACAAATGAGGAAATTAAAGATACACAAGAAAATAAAATACTTCCTCTAGTAGAAAGTGATAATAAAGAAGAAATAAACAATAAAATTGCATATAAAATAAACAGTGAAAATATGAATACTGTTTTAAATGTTGAAATATCAGAAATTGACTCTATATCATGGTATATACAAGACGGTACTACAATAAAGGTAAAACTTGATAGTATACCATCATGGTGGACATCTGATTTAGATTTCCTTGTTATAGGAAATGATTAATTATTTGGTAAAAACATTTTATAAAAGATAAATGTTTTTATATATATTTTATATTATAAGGAGGAAGAATTTTATGAAAAATTCTAAAAAAGGTATTTCTTTAATCGTATTAGTTATAACTATTTTAGTTATAATTATATTAGCAGCTGCAGTGTTATTATCATTAAATAATAATAACCCAATTACAAATTCAAAACAAGCCGCTTTTGATAATGACGTCTCAGAAGTTAGATCTGCTATAAATCTTTACATATCTAACTTTTTAGCAAAAAATCCAACAAATGATGGCCCATTTAATCCAGATACAGACCAAGATTGGATTATGGTATGTAGAGATACAGTTACAAATGCAGTAAGTTCTGTAAGGGCTTCAACTGCTGATGGAACAACAACATATGGTAACTGTGTTACATGGAAGGATTTAGGTTTAAATGACGCTCCTTCTACAATAAGAACTATGTTCTTTAATGTAGAAACAGCTCAAGTAATTGCAATTCCTACACAAACTAGTGTTACATTTGACTATGATAATAATATTAGTGATGCAATAGAATATGATAAGGATTCAAATCCAGAAGGATTAACTAACCAAGGTAAAGCAAACGTTGCAAAACAAGATGATGGCGATTATACAGATATTTCTGCTACAATATCAGTAATAGATGCATTTAAAACTACTCCAACAACACTATCTGATTATGAATCACTTTTACAAACTATTATTTACGGAGATGCACAAGGTAAAATTACGGGAACAGATCTACCAAACTTATTATATGATACAACAACTACTAATATTGCTGAATAATTAGTAAGTAGAATTATAAAACAATAATATAATACGATTAAATAGGGT
>CAYSKD010000072.1:0-5671 GCA_964431665.1 uncultured Clostridium sp. | reverse complement strand
ACATCATCAAGAGTAACCCCTTTTATTTTCTCTATCATATCGTCTATAGACATGCTATTTTGTTTGTATACAATTAGATTTGAAAGTAACATTTTTGACATAGCAATTTTTGAATCTTTCCATTCTATCAAGTCAGATATTATGCTATTTTTAGAAGCATTAAACTCAATATCAGATATATTTGCATTTTTCATGTCATTTAATTGATTCATTATAACTTCTTTTGCCTTGTCATAATTTTTCTCTTCTATTCCAGCATATATTATAATAATAGATTTAAATCTATAATACCTAGAACGTACTGTGTATGCCAAAGATTCCTTCTCTCTAAAATTTTGAAATAATTTAGAACTTGGTGTTGCACCTAACACTGCATTATACACATTTAAAGCAAAGAAATCTTCCTCTTTAAAATTATTAACTCTAAGTCCAAAAGTTATAACACTTTGATTTGTATCACTTGCTTCTCTTAATTCTTGGATTTTATTATCTGTTGTATCTACTATATGATTATCATATATTAAATCATCATATTTTAAAGTGCTATCTGCATTTTTAAATATACTATTTACAATTTCTTCAATGTCATTATAACCAGATAAATTACCAGAAACAATTATACTAATACAAGAATTATTTAACATTTGATTATATGTAGAATATAAATCATATGATGTTGTATTTTTTATTACTTCTTCATCTCCATATAAAAATACACTGAATTTGTCTGGATATGTCATTATTTCTTCTGTTTTTATAACACCATATTTTAACTTATCATCCTTCTTTGATCTAATTTTATCTAATATACTTTCTTTTTCCCTTTTTACTATATCTTCATCAAAGCAATTATTATTTATATTTGGTGCATAAATTATAGAATGTAAAAATTCTAGACAAGGAACAACTACATCTTCTTTATTTGGCAAAAAACTTTTATTAATACACTCAATACAAAACTCTACATTATATAAATCACCAAATTTTTCAACATTAACGTCAAAAGAAGAACCGTATAGTTTATCTAAATATTTCTCTATCTCTCGTTGATTTGCAAATTTACTTGATGATTTTGATAATACAGATGCAAGTAAAGCATTTTTAGAAATTCCTTCCTTGTCTAAATCCATAGTAAAATTGACTGATAAGTAAATACTTTTAAATTTACTATCATTTATTTTATAACAATTAATCATATAATACCTCCTAAAATCACTTTTAAAAACTAAGTTATATTTTAACTATAACAATATTAGCATTAGAAAATAAATCGTCGTCAAAATTTAAATTTTTGCCAACGATTTTAAATAGCTATATATTTTTATTACATATTACCTAATAGCTGTTTTACAATATCACTTACAACTTTTCCATCAGCTTTACCAGCAGTCTTTGGCCTTAAATTTTGCATTACACGACCCATATCTTTAGGTGATGTTGCATTTGTTTCAATAATTGCTTGTTCTACAAGACTCTTTATTTCTTCATCTGTTAATTGTTCTGGTAAATACTTAGATAAAATTTCGATTTCTTTTTCAATTTGTTCCACAATATCTAGTCTATTACCTTTTTTGTAATCATCTATTGAGTCTCTTCTCTTTTTTACCTCTTTAGATACTATTGTAGCCATTTCATCATCAGATAAAGTTTTTTGAGTATCTTTTTCTACTTGAAGTATAGCTGCTCTTAACATAGTTATAGTATTCTTTTTTAATTCATCTTTATTTCTCATTGCCTCTTTTAAATCGTTTAATAATAATTCTTTCATTTTTCTATCCCCTCACTATATATTATATAATTATTTTTATTTTTCATACTAATTCATTTAGTTATTTAGTTATTTAGTTATTTCTTTTGCTTCATCATGTTTAGATGTTTTTTTCATACTTACAATTCCAAGTACTACAAAACATATAACAGCAAGTATAAGTAGTAAGATTTTCAATATATCTGCTGAAATTAAAACAACAGCTGCAATGCAAAGTAAACTTGTAATTGTATATAGCAATAAAACTGCTTGTTTTTGATTAAATCCTCTTTTTAGTAATCTATGATGTATATGTGCACCATCAGGCTTTAACATTGGTTGCCCTTTTAAAAATCTTCTTACCATTGCAAATATAGTATCAAATAATGGAACTCCTAAAGCTAAAATTGGTACAATAATTGCAATAATTGTATATCCTTTGGCAAATCCTAAAATTGATACGATGGACAATGTAAATCCCAAAAAATTTGACCCCACATCTCCCATAAACGTCTTTGCAGGATTAAAATTATATGGTAAAAATCCAAGTGTAGCTCCAACTAGAACCGCTGTAATAATTATTGCTTCTAAACTTGCAGACGTTGCAATAAAAATAGTTAACAAAGCAGTTGCTGAAATAACAGAAATACCTGCAGCTAGTCCATCTAATCCATCAATTAAATTTACTGCATTTGTAACTCCAATTACCCATATAAGTGTTATTGGAAAGTCTAGTATTTCAAAATTTATTACATCAGTATAAATAAATGGTATTTTAAATCCAGATATTCTTATACCAAAATAATAAACTACTATACCCGCAGCTAATTGAAAAAAGAATTTAAATCTAGCTCGTAAAGTAAAAATATCATCTATTATTCCCATAAGAGCTATTATAATTGCACCTATAGCATATCCTAAAAAAGTTCTATTTAGCGCAATTGATTCAATATCCTTTGTAATTAAATAGTATATCAAAAATCCAACAGTCATCGACAATACTATGGCCACACCGCCAATCCTTGGCATAGGCTTATTATGTACTCTTCTACTGTCTTTTGGTACATCTACAAAATTAAATTTAACAGCAAATTTAATAATTAGTGGTGTAAACACTAATGAACAAATAAAAGTTATTATAATTATGCTATAAACTATTGCCATAACTTGTACCACCTTTGTTAATATATTTTTCAAGATTGCTTATCTTTTCAATTCTTCTTTGATGTCTTCCACCTTCAAAATTAGTATTTAAAAAATTGTTGATAATGTCGTTTACATTATCTTCCAATTTAAGTCTTGCACCTAAACAAAGTACATTTGCATCATTATGCTTTCTACACATTTGAGCCATATATACATTAAAACAGTTTGCCGCTCTTATATTTTCAATTTTATTACATGCTATTGATATACCAATTCCTGTGCCACATATTGCTATTGCTTTATTTTTTTTATTTTGTAAAACCCTTTTACATATTTTATATGCTACATCTGGATAATCATCATCAGCTAAATTTTCTTCTTGGTTTACATCAAAATATTTAATATTATTTTTTTCTAAATAAGAGATAATATTATTCTTTAGTTCTACTCCTGCATGGTCTGAACCAATAATTACCATATTATACACACCCTTAAATTTTATCTAACAATTTATCAACATTTTGAACAATATCTTTTGCACAATCTTTATATACATCAATGTCCAATCCCCATGGATCATCAATATCAATATATTTGTTGTCTGTTTGCACATACTCTTTTAAAGTATAAACCTTACCTTTAAGTTTAGGAAACATACTTAATACAGCTCTTTTATGCGCTATTGTAAGACAAAGAATTAAATCATAGTTTTCTATATCAACATCCCTTATATTTTTAGCTCTATGTGAAGTTAAATCCACATTATATTCTTTTATTGCACGTATTGCATTATTTGTTGCTTTTTCTCCAGTACTTGCGTATGTACCGCATGAGTCTATTAAATATTCATTTTCTTTTTTTAATTCTTTTATTCTACTTTGCATATAATAATGTGCCATAGGACTTCTACAAATATTGCCTGTACAAATAAATATTATTCTTTTCATATATCCTCCATATAGTCTTATACAATGTTAATATATCATATTTACCCCTTAAAGTCAATTAATTCTACAAATTTTCACATAACACTAACATTTATATGTTAATTATAAATATGGAAATTAATATTCCAATAATATATGCAATATGTGTCTTTTTCTTTTTAGATATTAAATTAGCGCTAGGTATCAACTCACAAGATACTATATATAACATAGCACCAGCCGCAATAGATAACAGCAAGGCTATCAATATATTATTTATATTACCAACTATTTGACCAATGAAGATACCAATACATGTAGCTCCACCAGATAAAGTACTATTAAAAATCACACGTTTGGCGCTCTTACCTTCTGACTTATATGATATACCAACAACTATTCCCTCTGGTATATCATGCAATATGATAGATATCAACAATACAATACCAAGAGAAAAAGAATATATAAAAGATGAGCCTATTGCTAATCCCTCTATAAAATTATGAAAGCTCATTGATATCATTATCATTATAGCCATACTAAAACTTTTTTTATTACTTTTTTCGTTTTTTAATTGATTCTTTTCTACATATTTGTCTATTAAATATATTATACCTACTCCTATTATAACACCAAATATTGTAAAAAATACGTTAGACATACTTAAAACTTCAAGTATCATATCAAAGCAAACAATTCCTGTCATAATACCTGCTGTAATTTCCAGTAAAATCGCCAATATTTCTTTATTTTTTATTTTAATTATACTAGCTATTATTCCTCCAATAGTACTACTTAAGGTACAAATAATACACATTACAATTATATTGTTTAAAAACATATTTTCCTCCACTAAAATATTATTTATATTAATACCTATTAACATTTTATAAAGTTTATGATATACTATAGATATATATAAGGAGGGATTTTATGGAATTATATGTTAAAAAATATAGTAAATATTCAATACTTATTTCTCTTGCTTTAATAATATTATCCATATTATTAATTGCAAAACCTACCGAATTTTTAAATGCTGTTATGATAATATTTGGTATTATAGTTGGAATAAGTGGCTTAATTCAAATAATTGAATATTTCTGTAGCCCTAAGGAACTTAAAGCATTTAGTTTTAAATTAATTATTGGTGTTATAATGATAATTTTTAGTATTATTATTATTGTTAATTCAAAGGCTATCAATATTTTAATTACTTCAATTATAGGTGTATGGATGATAGTACAAAGTATTATAAAACTACAAATAGCCCTAAATTTGCGTGAACTTGCTAATAATAATTGGAAAGCAATATGTATACTTTCTATCATAACTTTGCTTTTAGGTGTTTTAATAATAATTAATCCTTTTACTACACTTGCTACAGTTGGTAGAATTTCAGGAATAATGCTGCTTATATCAGAAATTGTCAACTTATTTGAATCTATATTTATGCTAAGAATATAACAAAAAAGATATCATAAATTATAAAAAAATATGTAGGATATGACAAAGAAAAATGTCATTTTTCCTACATATCTTTTTATATTTCGAAAACATGGTATAATTATAGCAAAGTTAATTTTATAAATAATCTCTTTTTTATAAGTTGTAAATGATAAAATATATGTTACTTCATCAATATATTGAACTTTAAGTTTCCATGATATTTTACCCCATCTTCAATAACATCTGAAACATTATCTTTTAATTTACAAAACACTTCTATGACTATTAAAGATGTTGCTAAGCTCAATAATGTCTCTACTGGAGTTTTACATATATTTATATTTTTTTATTCTATTTGAAGCTATTTTGCTACCTAATTTAGGCAAAGAAAAAAAAAAGAAGT
>CAYSKD010000071.1:0-5690 GCA_964431665.1 uncultured Clostridium sp. | reverse complement strand
GGATAAATCTTCTTCACTATATAATCTTGGTTTTACCATTTCTATATACCAATCGCAAAAATCAAGCCAAATAAAATCATAAATATTTTGTATAGCAACTCCTATTTCATACTTATCAATATTTTCTTGTACTTGACTTCTTACATTACTTAATTTTGTAAGTATCCATTTATCTTCTAGCATCAAGTTATCAACATTATCCACATTTTTTAATGTTAGATCTTTAATATACATATTAACGAACTTAGCAGCATTCCATAATTTATTAGAAAAGTTTCTTGCATTTTCAACTTTAGCCTTCATAAATCGTATATCATTTCCTGCAGAAATATTTTGTATAAGAGAAAAACGTAAAGCATCTGCACCATATTCATTAATTATTTCAATTGGATCTATTCCATTTCCTAAAGATTTTGACATTTTACGTCCCTGTTCATCTCTAACAAGTCCATGAATATAAACGGTGTTAAAAGGGACTTTACCAGTATAATGAATTCCAGAAAAAATCATTTTACTTACCCAAAACGTTATAATATCATAGCCTGTTACAAGCATTGATGTAGGATAAAAGTAATTATAGTCTTGTGTATTTTCAGGCCACCCTAAAGTTGAAAATGGCCACAATGCAGAACTAAACCAAGTATCTAAGGTATCTTTATCTTGTGTTAAATGTCCACCACATTTACTACATACCTCCACCTTTTCTTTACTAACAGTAATTTCACCACAGTTATCACAATAGTACGCAGGTATTTGATGTCCCCACCAAAGTTGCCTTGATATACACCAGTCTTGAATATTCTCCATCCAATTAAAATATGTTTTCTCAAATCTTTTAGGAACGAATTTTACTTGACCTTTTCTTACCGCATCAATAGCTGGTTTAACTAAATCTTTCATTTTAACAAACCATTGATTTGAAATATATGGCTCTATTGTCGTATGACATCTATAACAGCTACCTACATTGTGAGTATATGGTTCTTCTTTTAAAAGATAACCTTGCGCTTTTAAATCTTCTAATATAGCTTTTCTTGCATCAATAACTGTCATACCTTTATATTTTAATGCATTTTCATTCATTGTTGCATCTTCATTTAATATATTTATAATCTCAAGGTTATGCCTTTTACCAACTTCAAAGTCATTTGGATCATGTGCTGGAGTCATCTTAACAACACCAGTTCCAAAGTCCATATCAACATAATAGTCTGCTATAACTTCAATATATTTATTTACAATAGGTAAAAGTACTCTTTTTCCTATTAAATGTTTATACCTTTCATCATTTGGATTAACAGCTACAGCGCTATCACCAAGCATTGTCTCTGGCCTAGTAGTTGCTACAACTAGATACTCATCACTATTTTCAACTTGATATTTTATATGCCAAAGATAAGACTCTTTTTCCTCGTATTCAACTTCAGTTTCAGATATTGATGTCTTACAACAAGGACACCAATTAACTATTCTTTCTCCTTTATATATTAATCCCTCATTATATAGTTTTTCAAATACTTCATTTACAGCATTTGAGCAGCCTTTATCCATTGTAAATCTTTCTTTTTGCCAATCACATGAGCAACCTAGCTTTCTTAACTGATTAGTTATTTCACCGCCATATTTTTCTTTCCATGCCCAAGCTTCTTTTAAGAATCCTTCTCTTCCAAGTTCCTCTTTAGTTTTATTTTCCTTTCTTAATTTTTCAACAACCTTAACCTCTGTTGCTATACTTGCATGGTCTGTACCTGGTACCCATAAAGTAGGTACTCCTTTTAACCTATTGTATCTAACAAAAACATCTTGTATTGTATTATCTAAAGCATGTCCTATATGTAATTTTGCTGTAACATTTGGTGGAGGCATAGATATAACAAAAGGTCTTTTAGATTTATCTATTCTTGCTTTAAAATATCCATTTTCTTCCCAATTTTTATATATTTTTTCTTCTTTATTTTTAAAATCAAATCTATTTTCCATATTAATTTTCCCCTTTTCTATTTCCTATTTTATACCTTACAATCTAAAATATCATTTATATAGTCTGATACACTATCATATTTGCCTTTTGCGACTTGAAATACTTCCTTAAGTGCACCTTTTATTGCATATCCATTAAACCTTTTTATCATATCTACATCACTATATCCATCACCAATAGTATAAATATCACTATTATCTACTCCGATTTTTCTAGCTATTAAACTTATACCATCTACCTTACTTGTATTTTTTGAAATAATTTCTATACTGTTATATGAAACATAATATGAGTTAACAAATTTAGCATATTTATCATCAATTATCTTCTTTATATCCATAGCTTTATCTTCAGATGGATACCTAAAATGTATTCTTGTTAATTCTTTAAACGTATTTTCAACTTGTTTTGAATTTGCAGTACAAATAGTTTGTATACGTTCATCTTTTAAAGAATTATCTTCTAATATAGCTTTTGAAATATCATTTTGAATATAACTTGTAAAAATTATATTATCATTTTCATCTAATATAGTTGCTCCATGTTCAAGTATTAAATAACTGTATTTTATATTATACTTATCAGCAACTTCTTTAAAGCTAGCATATGCTCTACCAGTAGCTATAACAAATATATTATTAACATCAATAAATTTTTCTACAGAGACTATATTTTTATTTACGTCATCATCATTTAAATAAAATGTTTGGTCATAATCACTAACTAATAACTTTATTTTACTCATATTCTTACCTACAATCTGTTAATATAATAAATAGCAAATAGACTTAAAAGACAAACAATAAGCCCTGTTATTTTTATAGCTAATACTTTTGCATTTTCAAATTTTCCATCTATTTGTTTTCTTACTATATTTCTAGCATTAAAAATAAATATAATTGATAATAACAAAAAAATTAAACATATTAATATTTCTACTTCTTTTAACATACAAATCACCATTCTTTTTTAATAAAAAAGGCACAATTATCATCCTAATTATAAGGACGAATAACTGTGACTCGCGATACCACCTTAATTCATACATTTAATGTATGCACTCATTTTACAATTAACCGATGTAGACGGAATATACTTACACATAATAAACTTCAGTATATCAGCTCCAAAGCTACTTTCAAATATGTTTTCATAAGAGACTTTACAGCCTATGAGTCTCTCTCTCTTTAAGTAACCTTTATTTTACTCTTCTTTTTCATTGCTTTTATATATCTTATTTTTAAATAGTATAACATAAATATATTTAATTTTCAAGTTAAAACTTAACAAGGTGTGAAAATAATATTATTTTAATAGTAAATATTATATTTCAATTTTTACTTTTTCAAATATGGGGTTAACTCTTTTATTACCTTTCTTTGCAAATCAGAAAACTTAATTATTTTTTCTTTTAAGTCTTCATTCATGTTTAAATTACTATTAATAAGTTTATTGCATTCTATATATCCCATAATAGCTCCTTGGATTAACATTTCACTTATATGCGAATTGCTACTATCTTTCATAGTATTCATTTGTATACCAGCCCATCCCATAATCTTTTGAGTTATAGGAGTATCCGCCGGCTTTTCATCATTTTCTTTATATTCTTTATGAATATAATTTAAAAATTTTTCATATTGATTAGATTGCTTTTGCAAAAGCTTTTTAAAATCCTTGTCATCTGTTTTTTCAATTACTACTGCATAAGAATCTTCACCCATTTTAATTGCTTTGTTAAAGTCATCTAATATTTTTAAAGTTTCTTTATCCATAAAACTTCCTCCTTATTATAATGTAGTATTTGCATAATAAAAAATAAAATACTATATTAAACCTGTTTTTATTTATAATTAATAAAAACGTTTAATATAGCATTCATTTTTTTAATATATTTTTTATTTTTAAAATATTTATATAACTTCTATATACACTCTATTCTTCAGGCATTGGTGCTCCAACAGGGCAAACAGCTTGACAAGCCCCACATTCAATACATTTTTCAGGGTCTATTATGTATCTTTCATCCCCTTGAGAAATAGCTCCTACTGGGCATTCCATTTCACAAGTGCCACAAGAAATACATTTATTTGTAATTCTATATGCCATAATTACACCTCCTTATATGATATTATTCTAGACTATTAGTCATTATCACTTTTTTCTTCTTGTTTTTCCCAACTTATTTCATTAACTGGATATATTTCATAATATTCATCTTCCTTAGTAGTTCCAAACTTTACTTTTACTTTTAAACCTAAAATATCAATGTTTGTAACTTTACCTGTTAATTTTTCTTTTGGTACTTTAACAATATCACCTACTTTAGGAAGTTTTTTTAAGTTTTCTTTATATTCATCTTCTTCATATTTTAAGCAACACATTAACTTCCCACAGGCACCAGAAAGCTTTGACATATTTATTTGTAATCCTTGTTCTTTTGCCATTTTTATTGTTACGGGTTCAAAATCTTGCAAAAAGGCTCTACAGCAAACTTCTTTACCGCACATTCCAATATTAGGGTAAGCCTTTACTTCATCTCTTGAACCAACCTGCCTTAATTCAATCCTAACTTTATACTTACTTGCAAGACTCTTAACAAGCTCTCTAAAATCAACTCTATCTTCCGAAGAAAAATATATTGTAAGTTTAGATAAATCAAATGTATATTCTGCAATTAAGACTTTCATGTTTAAATTTAATTTTTTAACTTCCTCTTTACAATATTCTAAAGCTTCTTGAGCTTTAATTTCATTTTCTCTTACTACCTGTAAATCTCTTTTTGAAGCCGGTCTTAAAATTTTTTCTATTTTATTATCATTGTTTTCTACAAGATTTCTATCTACCAGTTTAACTACTCTACCTAATTCTTGTCCTTTTTGTGTATTTACTATAACAAAATCGCCAACATTAAATGTATATCTACTAGGATCAAAATAGCATAGCTTGCCAGCTTTCTTAAATCTAACTCCTATTACTATATTTTCCATTTTCTTCTCCTTAGATATGATCTATTATTTTAAGAATCATACTATCTATAACTATATCATAATTACCATTAAAATTCAATCTATTTCTAGCTTTTTCGATAAATTTAGCACAATCTAAATCATTATTTATATATAATAAATGCTGTAGATATTCTAAATTTATAAATTCATTAAAATTTATGTTTTGCCTATATAAAAGTGATGAAACACTATCTTTATTCTTTAAATCTTTATATAGCTCATCAATTTTTTGCAATTCATCTAATTTATTATTTTCTATAATATAACTTGCTTTACCAATAGAGCCATTTATATATTTTAATATATTACTACTTAAATCTAAATTATATCTGTTTTTTATATAGTCTTTTAGCACTTCATCATTTATACGATTAAATACTATATTATTAACTCTAGAAAGTATTGTGTTTAAAAAAGTTGATGTAGTATTTGCTACTAGAATAATTATAACATACTTTGGGGGTTCTTCTAAAGTTTTAAGCAACGCATTTTGAGAAGCAATATTTAAGTTTTGAGCATCATTTATAACATACACTTTATATTTAGAAGAAGCTGGTGATATATATACATCATCTATTATTCCTTCTCTTATTTGTTCAATAATTATATCCTTCTTATCAGCATTTTTTTCAATATATTTATAATCTGGAGAGCTTTCAAGTATATCTACATTTAATATATTACTTGCGAACTCTTTA
>CAYSKD010000070.1:0-5692 GCA_964431665.1 uncultured Clostridium sp. | reverse complement strand
GCAAAAAAAAAGAAAAAGAGGCAACAGAGTGATGGATAATGTGGATAACTTTTCATTTTTAAATAAATTATGTTGTTATATAAAAAAATATATAATATACAATACTTATTGAAAAAATAAAATAATTATTATATAATACAAATAAAAGGAGTAGAAAAATGAATATAAAATGTAATTTAAAAGATTTAATAAATGGATTAAATATGGTATCAATTGCATCTATAAATAAAACAACAATGCCAATACTTGAAGGTGTTCTTATAGAAGCATTTAACAATACTATGAAATTAACAACTAATAATTTAGAAATAGGATGTGAGCATACTTTTAATTGTCAAATAAAAGAAGAAGGTAAAACAGTTGTTGATATAAAGATGTTAAACGAAATTGTTAGAAAAATCGATGACGTAGATGTTGAAATTTTTGTACAAGAAAATTTATTTACATTAAAATCAGTAAATGGTATATTTAAACTTACAACAATGAATGCTGCTGAATATCCAAAACTACCAGTATTTAACGTAGAAAATAATGTAGAGCTTAAACAATATATTTTTAAAGATATGTTAAAGAAAGCTATATTTTGTGTTAGTAGTGATGAAAATAGACCAATATATAACGGAGCTTTAGTAAAAGTTGAAGAAAATATATTAACTATAGTTGCAGTTGATGGATTTAGATTAGCTTTAAGAAAAAATTTAAGCGAAACCAAAATAAATGATTTTAAAGCTATTATTCCTGGTAAAACATTAAATGAATTATTAAAAATACTAACAGATATAGAAAAAGATAAAATAATTATTGGAGTAAATAAAAATCAAGCTTTATTTAAGATGGGACAAACAGTTATAATATCAAGAGTAATTGAAGGTGAATTTTTAAATTATAACGGAATAATTCCAGAAAAATATGATACTAAAATTAAAGTAAAAACAAAAAGTTTACTTGACTCTTTTGAAAGAGTAGCTTTATTTGCTAAAGAAAACAAAGAAAAAGACAAAAAATCACCAGTTAAAATGCAAATTGAAATAGATGGAATAGTATTAAGTTGTGCAAGTGATACAGGCGATGCTAAAGAATCTATTAGTGCTGTAGTAGAAGGAAATAATTTAGAAATTGGATTTAATCCTAGATATGTTATTGAAGCATTAAGAGCAATAGAAGATCAAGAAATATCTATAGAATTTACTAGTAATATTTCACCAGTCCTTATTAAGCCAACAGTAGGTAATGGATATATATATGTTGTTTTACCTATAAAATTAAAACAATAAAATTAAAACAACAAAACAAGAGATTGAATTAACAATTTCTTGTTTTGTTGAGGTTATAGCCAAAATATTTTTAGTATAATCCATATAACAATTGCAATTAAAGTAGGTAACCAAAATATTTTGAATATAAGAATGAGCCCATATATAACAGGCATAAAGAATAACTGTAATATACCGCCGATAAGTTCCATTTGTAACCCTTCCAAAAAATATTATTAACATAATTATAGCATAAATTTGCAAAAAAGTCAAAAATGAGGTAGAATATGTATTTAAAAAGTCTAACATTAGAAAATTTTAGAAATTATGAATTGCAAAATATTGAATTAATAAACGGCATAAATCTTTTTGTTGGAAATAATGCTCAAGGTAAAACAAATATAATAGAAGCTATTTATGTTTGTTCATTTGCAAAATCATATAGAACTACTAAAGATATAGAATTATTACAATTTAATAAAGAGTATAGTAAAATAAACTTAAAATATATTAAAAATAATATAGAAAAAGAAATAGAAGTATACATAAATAATCAAAATAAAAAAATAATTAAACAAGATGGAGTAAAAGTGTCAAAAATATCTGATCATGTAGAAGAATTACCAATTGTTATATTTTCACCAGATAGTTTAGATATTGTAAAAGGAGCACCAGGAAAACGTCGAATGTTTATAGATATGATTTGTTGTCAATTATCAAAGTCATATTTACTAACACATCAAGAATATATGAAGTGTTTAAAACTAAAAAATAATTTATTAAAAAATGATGAAATTGATAAAGAATATATTTATGTTTTACATGAAAAAATGAGTATATGCATTGAGAAAATTGTAAAATTTAGAAATGAAATTATAAATAAATTGTTAATTAAAGCTAAAGTAATACATAGTAAATTAACAGATGCCAAAGAAGAAATTAATGTAGAATACATTACCGATTTTATTAACTTAAATAAAGAGCAAATAAAGAAGTATTTAGATGAGCATTTATATATAGATATTTTAAGGAAATCTTCAATTAAAGGTATTCAAAGAGATGATATAAATATATATATAAATAATTTAGAAGTAGGAAAATATGGTTCTCAAGGACAAAATAGAACTGCACTTTTAACTTTAAAATTAGCAGATTTTGAAGTATTAAAAGATGAAAAAGATGAAAATCCTATGTTACTTCTTGATGATATTATGTCTGAACTTGATAGTACAAGAATTAATTTCTTGTTAAATTATATACAAAATTATCAAAGTATTATAACGACTACAGATGCATCTTTTGTAAAAGATATAAAAAATATAAAAATTTCAAAAGTTTTAAACGGAAACTTGCAAAATTATACTAAAGTATGATATAAGTATAGATAAGCATTATGAAAAGAGGTAAGAATATGGCAAAATATGATGAAAATCAAATTCAAGTTTTAGAAGGACTTGAGGCAGTTAGAAAAAGACCTGGTATGTATATAGGTACTACAAGTGTTGTAGGTTTACACCATTTGGTATGGGAAATAGTTGATAATAGTGTTGATGAAGCACTTGCAGGATATTGTACAGAAATAAATGTTGAAATTTTACCAGATAATTATATATCTGTAAAAGATAATGGGAGAGGAGTTCCTATTGGTATGCATCCTAAAATGCATAAACCCGCAATAGAAGTTGTATATACTATCCTTCATGCTGGTGGAAAATTTGGAGGTGGAGGATATAAAGTATCTGGTGGGCTTCATGGTGTTGGTGGTTCTGTTGTAAATGCTTTATCAGAAAGTATGGTAGTTCAGTCTTGTAACGGTGATGGATTATATGAAATATCATTTGCAAGAGGAAAAGTAGTAAAAGAATTACATAAAGTAGGTGAACAAAAAGAAACAGGAACAAAAGTAATTTTTAAAGCTGATTCTCAAATTTTCGAAACAGTAATTTTTGATACAGATACTTTAGCACAAAGGTTTAGAGAGATGGCTTTTTTAAACAAAGGATTAAAAATTACTTTAACTGATAAAAGAGAGGAAGAAACAAAAGAGCAAGTATTTCACTATGAAGGTGGATTAAAATCTTTTGTTGAATATTTAAATAAATCAAAAGAGCCAGTAAACAAAGATATAATATATTATGATGCAGAACAAAATGATGTTCAAGTAGAAATTGCATTTCAATATACAACATCATATACTGAAAATATACTTTCATTTGTAAATAATATACATACAGGTGAAGGTGGAACACATGTTGATGGATTTAAAAGAGGACTTACAAAAGCATTTAATGATTATGCAAGAAAATTTAATATTTTAAAAGAAAAAGACGATAATCTTCAAGGTGAGGATATACGTGAAGGAATAACTGCTATTGTAAGTGTTAGAGTTTTAGAGCCTCAATTTGAAGGACAAACAAAAACTAAACTTGGAAATAGTGAAGTAACAGGTATAGTAACTAGTATTACATTAAATAAACTAGGGTATTTTTTAGAAGAAAATCCAGCTATTGCAAAAGCAATACTTGAAAAAACAATGAGCGCTGCAAGGGCAAGAGAGGCTGCTAGAAAAGCAAGAGAATTAGTAAGAAGAAAATCTGCCTTAGAATCAACTACTTTACCAGGTAAATTAGCTGACTGTCAAGAAAAAGATGCAACTAAGTGCGAAATATATATCGTCGAGGGAGATTCTGCAGGTGGTAGTGCAAAACAAGGAAGAGACAGAAGATTTCAAGCAATATTACCTTTATGGGGAAAGATGATAAATGTTGAAAAAACTAGAGCGGATAAGATATATAACAATGAGAAACTTTCACCAGTAATTGTAGCATTAGGTGCAGGTATTGGTAATGAATTTAATATTGAAAAATTAAGATACCATAAAGTTATAATGATGGCTGATGCCGATGTTGATGGAGCACATATTAGAACGTTACTTTTAACTTTTTTCTTTAGATATATGAGACCATTAATTGAAAATGGTATGGTATATGCTGCTCAACCACCATTGTTTAAATTAGCAAAAAAAGGAATGGAAGATGTTTATTGTTATAATGAAGCAGACCTTGACGTTAAATTAAAAGGACTAGAAGAAAAAGGTATTGCAAGAGATACTTTAAATATTCAAAGATATAAAGGTCTAGGAGAGATGGACTCAGAACAATTATGGGATACCACAATGAATCCAGAAAAAAGAACTTTAGTTCAAATGACTTTAGATGATGCAATTAAAGCTGATGAAATATTTACAGTACTTATGGGAGAAAATGTTGAACCAAGAAGAGAATTTATTGAACAAAATGCAAAATATGTTACAAATCTAGATATATAATTAATTAAAATAGAGTCTTAATTTTAAGGCTTTATTTTTTGTAATATTTAAAATAAAAAAAGATATAATGTAAGTATAATGAGGTGGATAAAATGATACAAAAAAATATAATTATAGATGCACATGCAGATAGTATAAGTAGAGGATTTGATAATAATATTGATTTAGACAATAAAGATTTGATGTTTAATTTTGATGATATACAAAATAGACTACCATATATTCAATGTCTTTCTTTATTTATAGATCCAAAATACGTCTTAAACGATTTAAATGGGGGAGTAAAAAGGGCAGAAGAATTATTAAAATATTTTGAAAAACAATATTTAAAATATTTTAATAAATATAATTTAAAGAAAATTGTATCAAAAGAAGATATTAAAGAAGTTATAATAAATAATAAATTAGGCATAATACTAACAACAGAAAATGGAAGTATTATTGGGGATAATGTGGATAATATAGCTAAATTATACAAAAAAGGTGTAAAAATAATGGGCATTACTTGGAATAAAGATAATTTACTTGCTTGTGGTGCAAATACTATAAATGATGAAGGATTGTATATTTTTGGCAAGAAATGTATAGAGAAGATGAATGAATTAAATATTATAGTTGATGTATCACATTTATCTTATAACAGTTTTTTTGATGTAATAGATATATCTAAAAACGTTATTGCAACGCATTCAAATGTATATAATTTATGTAATAATGTTAGAAACTTAAAAGATGAACAAATAAAAGCCATTGCTAGAAGAAAAGGTATAATTGGAATGTGCTTTTATAATAAATTTCTTAATAATGATTTTATTGCAACTATTGATGATGTTATAAAGCATATAGTATATATTGCTGATTTAGTAGGTACAGAGTATATTTCAATTGGCAGTGATTTTGATGGAATTAATAAAAGCGATTTACCAATAGGTATTAATTCAGTAAGAGATATGTATTTTATTAAAGAAAAATTAGAAAAATATGGTTTTTCAAATATAGAGATTAATAACATAATGGGGGAGAATTTATTAAAAGTAATTAATAGAGTTATTTAATTAAAAAAACACAACATAAAAAATAATTATTATTATCAACCGGAAAATTCATTTGA
>CAYSKD010000069.1:0-5709 GCA_964431665.1 uncultured Clostridium sp. | reverse complement strand
AAATACAATATTATCAACTTCTTTCGTAATTTTTATTTAAAAGTATTATATCACATGACGGAAGAAAACGCAATAGAAAAAGGAGAAAAAGTTGACAAAATTTTAAGCATATATTTCAATGCTTTCAGAGGATATTTTTATTAAATTAATGTCAAACTACGGAAAAATTAGGCTCAAACTTTGCATTTAAAAAATATTTATATGAAAATAGGACTACCGAAGAGGCATATGATAAAATTGCTAGAGTAAATAAATTATATGATTTAGTGTATGAATCTTTGTATGCAGAAGGTAAGATAAATGATTTATCAAAAAAAGATAAAGAAAGCGTAAAATTGGAATATGAAATGGAATATAAAAAGGCAAGACAAATATTTCTTGTAACTGTAGATACAGAAACTAAAAAAGAATTAGCATCTTCTATAGTAGAACAAAAAAAGTTACTTGCAAATGCTATACGTGCTGAACTTAATGAGGACTCTGATTTTGATGAATACATAAAGAAATATAGTGATGATGCGATAAATCAAGAACCACCATACGATATGTATTTTAAAAGTGGTCAATTACTAAAAGTTTTAGAAGAAGCTATAGATGATTTAGAAGTAGGACAAATTAGCGATGTTATAAAGTCAGAGTATGGCTATCATATTATAAAACGTGATGCTTTAGACGATGGATATCTTGAAAAATTATATGAAAGTAAAAGA
The DNA here is from genome assembly GCA_964431665.1 of uncultured Clostridium sp. Taxonomy (GTDB): domain Bacteria; phylum Bacillota; class Clostridia; order TANB77; family CAG-465; genus CAG-465. Next base: position 4,999 of record CAYSKD010000069.1, on the reverse strand, counting down.
GAAAACAATTTCTTAACTGCAATATATGATGAAATCAAGAATTCTAAAATTATTATTCAAGATAGTTTTACTACTATAAAAGTAGATTAACTATATATATTTTTTAAAAGGGGGAAAAGGAAATGGCAAATACGTCATCAAAAAAGACAAAAGTTATCTTTTTCGTTGCTCTTGCTTGTATTGTAGTACTTTTAATTATATTACTTATATTACATACAATAAATAGTAACAGATTAGATAACCTTGTTGGAAATGTAGCAAAAGATGAAGAAGTGCAAAGCTTAAAAGCGATTACAGACGAAACAGGTGAAAAAGTTAAAGAGTTAACTAATATTACTTCTCAAGTTGAAGATTTAAAAAATGATGTTGAAGAAGTTGAAGTAAAGCTTACAGCTACACAAAAAGCTGCAACTGACACTATACAAGCAGATATTGTTTCACTTGTAGAAAAATATGAAGAATTAAATAATAAAGTTGAAGAAGTAGTTGCTAAAGAGGAAACTCTTAAGACAAAAGCTGAAGAAGAAACTGTTATTGCTCTAGCTGAAGCTTTGTATGAAGAGTTAGAATATGCAAGAGTAACTTTACAAGAAAAAATAAATGAAGCTAATCTTGATATAAATCTTAACACAAACAATACAGTAGAAATTGCTAAAAATGAAATAAATACAAACACAAATCAAACTGTAGATGCTGCTAAAAATGATATTAATAGCAATATTAATGAATTATCAGAAAATATAGCAATTGGATATAATGATTTTATTAATATGTATGGTTATGATAAAAATTTAGCAGCGGCAAAATATAACGACTTATGGGATGTATCTGTAGATATACAAGCTAAGGTTACAAATATTGGAGAAGATACTGATACACTTATAGCAAATACAACATCATATTTTAATACATTAACAAATCAGGTTGACGAATTTAAGTCTGATTTATTTACTAAAATTAATAATAATACAACTACATTAAATAATATTCAAGCTGCTATAACAGCACAAGATACAGTAATAGCTAATGGATTTGAAACAGTTAACTCAAATATTAGCACTTTAAGTAGCAATGTTGATACATATAATACACAAATAAATAACAATGTTACTTCAATAAAAACAGCAATTGAAGAAGCTACAAAAAATATTACTGGAACAACAACTTTAACATACATTTCAAATCAAGCGCAAAATACAATGGCATTAGCAAAACAATCTGTTGATTTATTAGGTACAGCAACAGATGATAAAAATACATCTACAGTTTTTGGTAAATTAGCTATGGTTTCTACTCAAATATCTAGTTTAGATACTAAAGTTGAAAATATAGATGAAAAAGTAGATGAAGTACTTGAAAAACTTGAACCATCTGCTGTAATAACTAGTTATCAAAGAGGACTATTAGTTAATGATATAAAAAGTATACTTAATAATGGTAGTACTTATACAGAATATACTATCGTATATCATGTTATGCAATGGTTAGAAAACCAATTTGGAATGGTTGTAGAAACTACTAATAATTAACTAATATATAAACAACATTAGATTTTTCTAGTGTTGTTTTTTTGACAAAGTTGATTATCTATGTTAATATATTATATATAATTGTTAGGAGTGATTTGTTTTGAGCGCATCTCTTGAAGAATACTTAAAAACTATATACATTTTAATGATAAGAAATTCATATGTTAGAGTAACAGATATAGCTATTGAAATTGGATGTAGTAAACCAAGTGTTAATAGAGCATTGAAACTTTTAAGACAAAAAGAGTATATAACTTATGAGAATTATGGGAATATTTATTTAACTAAAAAAGGAATAGAAAGTGCTAAAGACATAGTTAAAAAACATGAAACTTTAAAAGCTTTTCTTGTAAAAGCGTTAGATATTGATGAGTGTATTGCTGAAAAAGAGGCTAAAGCAATGAAACATTCAGTATCTGAGGATACTATAAATAGGTTAGAGAAATATATACAATCGATAATTAATGTTGAAGATATTTTATGTAATTATAACCCTAAAGATGAAAAGTGTAAAAAATGTGCTAGAAAGCCAAAAGTTAATAACTTTGTAGGAGGAGTATAATGTTAAAAAAGAAAGTATTGCTTGGAATGAGTGGTGGCGTTGATAGTTCAGTATCTGCTATATTATTGCAGCAACAAGGATATGATGTTATTGGTGTTACAATGCAACTATTTAAAGGAAAGAATGAAAGTGCAGAAAATGATGCAAAAAAAGTTTGCAAGTTATTAAACATACCACATTATACATTAGACTATACGAATGAATTTAAAAAATATGTTATAGACGATTTTGTAAATAAATATATCGATGGTATTACACCTAATCCATGTATAGAATGTAATAAACATATGAAATTTGGATTAATGCAAAAAAAAGCTGAAGAACTAGGATGCGAGTATATAGCTACAGGTCACTATGCTAAAGTAGAGTTTAGTAATAAATATAACTGTTATGTTATAATGAAATCTAATTCTCTGAAAAAAGACCAAAGTTATGTGTTATATAATATACCAAAAGAAATTATACCACATGTTATTTTTCCTTTAAGTGAATATGAAAATAAAGAGGATATAAGAAAAATCGCATTAAAAAACGCTTTAGATATTGCAGATAAGCCAGATAGTGAGGATATTTGTTTTATACCAAATAAAGACTATGCAACATTTTTAAAAACATATATTAACTTTAAATCTAAAAACGGTAATATTGTTAATAATAAAGGAGAGATACTTGGAAAGCATGAAGGATATATTAATTATACTATAGGGCAAAGAAGAGGTCTTGGAGTTTCGTATAAAGTGCCACTATATGTAACAGGAATTAATAAGGATAAAAATGTAATAACAGTTGGAGAAGAGAAAGAAATATTTAGTAATGTGTTATATGCTTATGATTTAAACTTTTTAGTTTTCGATAAATTAGAAAATTCTTTAAATGTTAAAGCTAAAATAAGATACTCGGCTAAAGAGGCTGATGCTGTTATAACACCTTTTAAGGATGGAATAGTTAAAGTAGAGTTTAAGGAAAATCAAAGAGCTATTACGCCTGGTCAATCAGTTGTATTCTATGATGATAATATAGTTATAGGTGGTGGAAAAATATTAAAAGTGTAACTACATAATGTCTATACATAATTTTGTAAAGAAAATTTAATATAAAAATATAAAAAAAATGTTGCATATTTAGTCTATGTATAATATAATTTGAACGTAAATAGATTTATATGTAAGGAGTGTTAGATATGTCAACAAAGTATATTTTTGTAACTGGTGGAGTCGTTTCTGGTTTAGGAAAAGGGATAACTGCCGCTTCAATTGGAAGGCTTTTAAAGTCTAGAGGGATAAAAGTCACTATTCAAAAATTTGATCCGTATTTAAATATAGATCCAGGTACCATGAACCCATGTCAACATGGCGAAGTTTTTGTCACTGATGATGGGTTAGAATGTGACCTGGATCTTGGACATTATGAAAGGTTTATTGATGAAAATTTAAATAGGTATAGTAATATTACAACAGGAAGAATATATATGCAAGTTTTAAATAAAGAAAGAAAGGGAGAATATCTTGGAAAAACTATACAAGTTATTCCTCACATAACTAACGAGATAAAAGATACTGTATATAAGGCTGGTGAAATATCACAAAGTGATGTTGTAATAACAGAAATAGGTGGAACAGTTGGTGATATAGAATCACAACCTTTTTTAGAGGCAATCAGGCAAGTTAAAACTGAAAAAGGTGCAGAGAATGTAATGTTTGTTCATGTTACACTCATACCATATTTACCAAAATCAGAAGAACTTAAAACTAAACCAACACAGCATAGTTGTAAAGAATTAATGGGTATAGGTATTATACCAGATATAATTGTTGCAAGAACAAGTTATCCTTTAAATGATGATATTAAAGCAAAAATAGGACTATTTTGTAATATAAGCCCTAATAATGTTATTGAAAACATGGATGCTGATTCTATTTATGATGTACCTTTAATGTTTGAAAAACAAAATGTAGCAAATTTAATACTTAAGAAATTCGGATTAAAAGAGACTAAAAATGATTTATTAGAATGGAATAAATTATGTAAGAAAAAAGAAAATATAACAAGGCATGTAGAAATTGCAATTGTAGGTAAATATGTTTCGTTAAAAGACGCATATATTTCTATATATGAGGCTTTAAGTCATGCTGGAGTTGCAAATGATGTAAATGTAAAAATACGTTGGGTAGACTCTGAAATTTTAGAAACTAAGAGTACGTCTGACATTTTAAATGATATAGATGGAATTATTGTGCCAGGAGGATTTGGAAATAGAGGGATAGATGGTAAAATAAATGCTATAAAATATGCAAGAGAAAATAATATTCCACTTCTTGGTATTTGCCTAGGCATGCAACTTATGGTAGTAGAGTTTATGAGAAATGTTGTAGGACTAAAAGATGCTAATAGCTTAGAATTCGATAACACTACTACAAATCCAGTTATAAATATAATGGAAAGCCAAATTTCTATAGAAAATATGGGTGGAACTATGCGACTTGGAAAATATCCTTGTACATTAGATGTAAATACTAACGCATATAACGCATATAAGGAAAACTTAATATATGAAAGACATAGGCATAGATTTGAGTTTAATAATGATTATAGAGATATTGCAAATAAGAATGGCTTAGTAATATCTGGGGTATCACCAGATAGTAGACTAGTTGAAATTGTAGAATTAAAAAATCATAGATGGGCAGTTGGAGTACAATTTCATCCAGAACTAAAATCAAGACCAAATAGACCACATCCATTATTTAAAGAGCTAGTTAAAGAGGCAATGCAATATAGTAAGGAAAAAACAGAAAAAAGTAATAAATAAGTAAATATATATAAAAGTGAGCCAAACTCTAATTAAAAGTTTGGCTTTATTTAAATTTAAAATATGTTTATTTTTATCAATATGTTATACTTGTTTTTG
>CAYSKD010000068.1:0-5778 GCA_964431665.1 uncultured Clostridium sp. | reverse complement strand
ATTCATTAACAAAATTTAGTGTTAAAAATATTTGATTTTTAGGTTATTTTATGTATTTTTAGGTTAAGATTAAAGTTAAATTATTAGTTGCATTTTTTTTCCTTTTATTATATAATACATATAGATGGTTAGAATATATATGAAAGGGTTGAAATAAATGAAGAACACACTTAATGGGATTTTTAAATTAGCAGATGAACACTATAAAATAATAAGAAATACATACGAGCTTTTAGAAAAATCTTATGAGAAAAAAATTAGTATACATTCAGCAGGTCAATGGCTTTTAGATAATATGTATATAATTGAGCAAGAATATGAAAATATAAAAGAGAGTAAAAAAGGCCTAAAAAATAAAAGATTACCAATAATAAAAACACATGAAGGCGATAAATATATAAGCATATTTTATCTTGCATATGAACTTGTTGAAACAAATACTGGATATGTTGACCAAAATATAATATTAAATTGTTTAAGAGAACATCAAAAGTTATCTTATCTTACATCTGAAGAACTAGACTTATTTATCTTAATGTTACAAGTATCTTTATTGAAATTTATTTCTAGAATATGTTTAAATATCTCAAATGCGCAACTTAAAAAAATAGATGTAGAAAATATAATTGAAGAAGATTTAAATAAAAAAAATGATTTTAAAGAATTAAAAAATGAATTTAAGTATTTTAGGAATTTAAGAGATTATATGCTAGATGTTTCAAAGATAAAATCTGCAAATACAGCATTTGTAGAATATATGGCATATAGAGTTAAAGAACTTGGTGTTAAAGGAGAAAAGTATTATAATCTTTTAAAGGAAGAAGCAGAAAAGATTGGTTTTACTGTTGAAGAAGCAATTATAAAAGAGCATATGGAAATATCTAAAACAACCAATTATATGGGGCGTGCTATTTTATCATATAAACAACTTCAAGGAATTAACTTTAGAGAAATTTTTGAAAAAGTAAATAAAATTGATGAAACATTAAAAGATGATTATACAAACGAATTTAAAAAATGTGATTATAAAACCAAAACAAGGTATAGAAAATATATAATAAAGCTTGCAAAAAAATATAATCTTTCAGAAGTTTATGTCGCTAAAAAAACGGTAGATTGTTCTGAAAAATATAAAAAACATGTTGGATTTTTTCTAATTGGAAAGTATAGATACTTACTAAAAAAAGAGCTTGGAAAGCCATATCTTGCTAGTGCATTATATTATAAATTTATACATCCAATAAAAGCTGAATTATATGTTTTAATGTTAGTTTTTATTTCTTGTCTTGTAACTATAATTGCTAGTAATTATTTAATACCATCAAATAACTTTTTTATAAATCTATTTTCTTTAATTACTGTTTTGGCGTTCTCACTTGAAATAATTAGTAAGTTTGTAGATTATATATTAAGAAAAATTGTAAAGCCTAAAGTTTTACCACGTTTTGATTTTGCTAAAACAATCGATCCTAAATATCCTACATACGTTGTAATGCCAACAATTATTTCTTCAATTGAAAAATTGGATGCAATGATTAATAAAATGGAAATTACATACCTTGCTAATAGAACTGATAATATGTATTACATGCTACTTGGAGATTGTATGTCAAGTGATAAAGAAATAATAGATATAGACAGTAAAATAATTACATATGCAAAAGAAAAGTTAGATGCTTTAAATGCAAAATACGAGTCAAAACATGTATTATTTAACTTTATGTATAGAAAACGTGTATATTCAAAAAGTGAAAATTGTTATATGGGTTGGGAAAGAAAAAGAGGTGGGCTTTCTCAATTTAATAAAATGGTACTTGGAAAATATACAAAAGAAGAAATTGATAAAATTGCATATTTAACATACTATGATATAGTTAATGCAAAATATGCTATAACAATTGATGAAGATACAAGTCTTTCATTAAATACTGCTAAAGATTTAGTTGCAATTATATCTCATCCTTTAAATAGACCTATACTTTCAAGAAATAAAAAAGTTGTAGTAAAAGGCCATGCTCTAATTCAACCTGCTGTAGGTCTTGATGTAGAGATTGCAAATAAAAGTATATTCTCTAAAACATTTGGAGGATTTGGTGGAGTAGATATATACACCAATGCTATATCAGACGTATATCAAGATTGTTTTGATGAAGCCATATTTTGCGGTAAAGGAATATATGACATAGAAGTATTTGATAGTATCATGACAGGAGAAATACCAGAAAATTTAGTATTAAGTCATGATTTATTAGAGGGCTCATTCTTAAGAGCAGCTCTTGCAAGTGATATAGAAATAGAAGATGGTTTTCCAAATAATTATACTGCATATATGAAAAGAAATCATAGATGGTATAGGGGAGACATGCAAATAATAAAATGGTTACTTGATCCTAATTCTAATTTATCTTTACTTTCAAAATGGAAAATTTTTGATAATTTAAGAAGGCCTTTACTTGATGTAGTTGCCCTACTTGCTATAATAATGTCTGCATTTTATTCAGTAAAACTTTTTGTAAGTGTTTGCCTTATTTCATTTATTGTTATAAATTTTGGAACAATACTTGGAATGTTTAATAGAATAATATTTGGTAAGGTAAAACATACAAAAGATTTACAATATATTCCTATAATTCATGGAATAGATGCTGACTTTTTAACAATGTGTTTTAATTTTATTACTTTGCCATATAAGGCATGGATGTGCATCGATGCTTTTTCTAAATCAATATATAGAATGTTAATATCACACAAAAAGTTACTTGAATGGACAACAGGTGAAGTACTTGAAAAAACTTCAAAAGACAGTTTTGTCTATTATTATGCAAATATGATAGTTAACGTTATTGTAGGCGTTATATTAATGTTAATACCATATTCTATAGTTGATTATAAAATACCATTAATAGATTTTAAAATATTTATATCTTTAGCATTTATACTTGCACCATTTTTTGCATATTTGCTTGGCAAAGATCATCTAATTAATAGAAAAAAACGTTTAACAGAAGAACAAGATAAAGAAGTCATAGAAATTGCAAATAGAACGTGGACATTTTTTGATAGTATGATGACTAGTGTAAATAATTACTTACCAACAGATAACTATCAAGAAAATAGAAGATACAAAATTGCAAATAGAACGTCCTCAACTAATATAGGTATGGGAATTCTTGCAATTATAAATGCATATGATTTAAAATTTATTTCGAAGGAAGATACAATCAATAAACTATCTAATGTATTTAACACATTAGATAAATTAGAAAAATGGAATGGCCATTTATATAATTGGTATAATATAAAAACATTAGAGCCATTAAGACCACGTTTTGTATCAACAGTAGATAGTGGTAACTTCATTGCTTGTTTATATGTAACAAAACAATTTTTAATAGAATTAAAAGAAATTAATGAATATCAAAAGAGTGATAATGTAGTATATGATAAAAGAATAGATGATTTAATAAGCTCTACACAAGAAATGATTGATAATACTGACTTTAATGAACTTTATGATGCATCACGCAATTTATTTTATATTGGATATGATCAAGAAAGTGGAAAGCTTGCAAATAGCTATTATGATATGTTAATGTCTGAAGCAAGAACAACTAGTTTAATTGCAATAGCAAGAAGACAAGTAACATCTAAACATTGGTTTGCTTTATCTAGAAATTTAATAAATATAGATGGATATAAAGGTCTTACGTCATGGAGTGGAACGTCTTTTGAATATTTTATGCCATATATTTTTATTAAATCATATGAACATACATTAATGGATCAATCATTATTTTTTAATAAGTATAGTCAAATAAAATATGCAAAGGCCAACAATGTACCTTGGGGAGTATCAGAATCTGCATTTGCAGTTAAGGACAATGAACTTAATTATCAATATCAGGAATTTGGTATACCTTGGCTTGGATTAAAAAGAGGACTTAATGATAATATGGTGGTTTCTCCTTATGCTTCTTTACTTGCAATTGAATTTGATCCTTTGTCTGTATATAAAAATATTAAGGAATTAAAAAAGATAGGTGCATATTCATCATTTGGATTTTATGAATCTATTGATTATACTAAAGAACACTTGCCTGAAAATGTAGATTTCGAGATTGTAAAAACATATATGGCACATCATCAAGGTATGATTTTGTCTGCAATAAACAATTATATAAATAAAGGTATAATAAAAGAAAGATTTCATAGAAATCCTGATATAAGTGCATGTGAAATATTACTAAAAGAAAGAGAAAGAATTAGAGCAAATCTAAAAAAATCTGCTCAAGATGTGGAAAATAACTTTAAACAAAAAAATATTGATAAATATTCTACATTCATTGAATATAACTCATATAATAAAGAGGATAATGAAGATATTACAAATAGTAAAATTACGTTAAATAAAAATACTATTGCAATATTAAAAGGACTTAATTTATCTGCAATTTTAACAAATTCAGGTGATATGTTTATAAAATACAAGGATAAAATTATAAACAAACAAATGTACACACATGCAAACGGCTGTGGAGATTATGTATTTTTAACAGATAAAACAACTGGAAAAACAATTTCTGTTACAGATTGTAATTTAAATAGTAAATTTAATTCTAGTACTTCAAAAGCCACATGGTGTAGTTCATTAAATAAAGTAGATTGCTATGTTGAAAATGAACCATTAGAAGTTACAACAACTATCTATTTATCACCAGAATATGATATAGAGATTAAAAAAGTAAGTGTATATAATAATTCTAACTTAAAAAGAGAAGTAGTTATAAATACATACATGGAACCAGCTTTAACTGATTATATGACAAATATAGTTCATCCTTCATTTAACAATTTACAAATTGAAACATATTATGATGAAGCTCTTGATATATTAGTAGCTAGTAAAAGGCGAAAGCTGGAAACTGATGAAGATTTGTTTGTTTATACTAAGCTTATTGGAATTGACCTTGCACATGAAGTTCAAACAGATAAGCAAAAATTAGTTAAAAATGCTGATAGCGCATATAATGAAAACATAAATAAATATCCATTATGGCCTATGCTTTCATATAGAGCTCAAATTATACTTGATCCATACGAAAGGCAAGATTTCTATTATGTACTTGGTGTTGCTGATAGTAAATATAAAATGTCAAATGCAGTAGTTAATATGGATTTTACATTCTTAGAAGAACAAGATAAATTGGCTAATGAATTAAACAGTATAACAGCAAGATATTTAAAACTAGAACCTACTAAAGCACAAATATATAATAAGATTATTGAGGAAATGTTATTTGCTAAAACTAGTATTGATAAAGATAAATTCTGGAATGAATCTCTTAGTCAGTCTATGCTATGGAAATATTCTATATCTGGAGATTTCCCTATTATGCTAGTATATGTTGATAAAATAGAAAATGCCGGAATTATAAATGAAGTAATAAACTTTATGGACTATGTAAAAAATAGAAAAGTAAATTTAGATATCATTATATTATTTAATGAGAAACAAAAGGAATACGGACCATTATATACATATATTAAGACAAGAATTGATAGAGCCGTATATATGGATTATACAAAAGGAAATATCTATTTGTTAAATGTTAGATACTTAGAAGATAATGAAGTAAAACTACTTTCGTTTTTATCTAAAAAATACATACAAAATATAAATGACTTTTTAACAACAGAGCAAATCGATAAAAATTCATACAATATTATTGAAGAAAAAGATAATATGAGTAAGGAAGGTGTAAATAGTGAAGAATAATA
>CAYSKD010000067.1:0-5830 GCA_964431665.1 uncultured Clostridium sp. | reverse complement strand
TTATAGTATATTAGTTTATATGTAAAAAATAAATTCGAGGTAGTTCAATGATTAAAATTGGTATGTGTGATGATGATATAGGAAATCTAAAAATAACAAGTAAACTTCTTGAATCAGAAATAATTAATCAAAATTTAGAAGCTGAAATAACCATTGTAACTCAAGACCAAAAAGCTATATTCGATGAAATATATAACAAAAAAATTGATATACTATTTCTAGATGTTGATTTTAAAAGTATAGGAAAAAATGGAATAGAATTTGCCAAGGATTTAAGAGACGTTAACAAGGATTTTTACCTTGTATTTTTAACCGCTCATAACAGATATATGCACCTTTCTTTTACTACTAAGGTGTTCGACTACTTAGTTAAACCTATAACTAGAGATGTTCTTTGTGATTTGGTAGAAAGAATAAAAAATGAATTTACTTATGATAAAAAGATATTTCTTCATGTTAATAAATGGATATCTATACGTACAAATGATATTTTATATATCGAAAAACAAGGTAATAAATCAATTGTAATAACAAAGCAAGGAAAAACCTCTACTAATAAAACTTTAGATGCTTTGTTAGATGAATTACCTTTAAATTTTAGGAAATGCCATCGTTCATATATTGTAAATGAAAATAAAATAATACGTTTAGATAAAAAGAAAGGATATGTATATTTCTCAAAAGATTTGTACTGCCCAATAAATTCACACTTCGATATATAAAGGAGTAAAATTATGGAAACCGTTTTAGAAATCATTAGCATATTAGCACAAACTGGATTATGCGCTTATTTTGTGCTTTCTTTATCAAAAATATTAGATAACAAAAAATACACAACTTCGCAAATTATAATAACTTTATTAATTTCTTTAATAAGTACTGTTAGTTGTTCTTTAATAAAAGGTTTATTTCCTTTTTCTAACACAATTTTAAGTTGGATTTTAATGTTTATAAATTTAAAAACTTTTTTAAAAACAACATCTGTCAAGGCTTCAATTATCGTTATATCATCTTTTGCATTACTTGGTATATCTGAAATGATTATACTCTTTATTTCAACTGCATTTTTTAATGAGTATGCTGAAGTGGTTGTACAAAACAAATATATTTACATTATACTTACTATATTACAATTAATCTTATCTGTTATAAGTGTAAATATTATAAAATTACTATTTAAGAAATTTACTAATTTAAATCATTTAATAAACCAGATTACTTCTAAACAACTACTTGCATTAGCCATATTGTTATGTTTGTGCATATTACCTCAATTATTATTTTCAATATTTAACAAATATAATTATCCTTGGCAAATACTTCTACTTAACGCTATTCAAATAACTACAGCTGCTTTTGTTATATTAATATATTTCAATACTTCTGTAGAAAAAGATAAAGTACAATCTGATTTAGTAACTAGTGAATTACATAATAAAACCATGGTAGGTATGGTTGATGGTGTTAGAACTTTAAAACATGATTATAACAATATTATGCAAGCTTTAAATGGATATATCGTTACAAAAAACTATGATAAATTACAAGAACATATAAATAAAGTATTAAAAGAATGTAATGTTGTTAATACTTTATCTGTTATAGATCCTAAAATATTTAATGACCCTGCCATTTATGGAATTGTTGGTGCAAAATATTTTTTAGCTTTAGGAAAAGATATTACTATGGACTTAGATATAGTAACTAATATTGCAGAGATTCAATTTTCTATGCCTGAGTTATCTAGAATTTTAGGCATACTACTCGATAATGCTATTGAAGCTACATCTAAACTAGAACAAAAGAAACAATATATTCGATTAGAAATGAAATTTGATAATAGAAAATGTGCCGATATTATACGAGTAATAAACACATATGATACAAATATAAATATTGATTTAGAGTCTATATATAAAAAGGGAGTATCTAGTAAAAAAGTAAAGTCTGGTATAGGATTATGGGAAGTAAAAAAGCTCATTTCTAAAGTACCAAACTCTCAAATATATCCTACAATAGAAAAAGACAAGTTTGTACAAAACATTATAATTAAAAAAAATTAATAAAATATTTATAAAAATATTTATTTATATAAAATAAATTCAACATTCTAGTTATGTCAAATCACTTATAATTTATAATTTTATAATAAATAATACACTATATATAAATTTTATTCTATAAGCAAAAGAATACCCTCAACAAAATTAGGGTATTCTTTTTAAATATAGTAACTATTAATTACTTTATTATACATCTAGGAGCTTTTGTTTGATGTAAAAAAGTCATCCAACAAGAATTTGTTGAAGTCTTTGCATACATTTCAACCACTTTTTTAATAAGTTTTTTCATATATAACCCCCCTTTTTTTATATTTGCTCTACCTTATACCTCAAGATACACTATACTGTACGCTATTAGGTAATCTTATATTTAAAAAATTTATATTTCAAACTATTTCATGAAAAAATAAAAAAAGTATAATGCATATTGGATACAAGGCAAAACAAAAAGATTTATATATAAAGAATAATATTTTTATTATATTATCCCTATATATCAAATTAATTATTAAAGTATTCTTTAAATTCATCTGATTCATAACTATGTTTACAGCTATATAATTTATACATAGGCTTTGTTGCAAATATATCAATTAATAATATCGTTGTAAAAATAATCTTTGAAATATAGATGTCTTTTATTAATGCTATGCATATTGTATATATTATAATTAATGAAACAATTCCTAATACTTTAAATAAATTTCTTTTATTTTTATTAAGTATTGGTACTTCTTCTGTATCAGCTGGTGCGTGTCTTAATATTACATATATAGAAAATAAAAATATTAAACTAATTGCAATATAAAGTATACTATTATTTACACTAACAAACTTCGATACAATTACTGGTAAAAAGAAAAATGCAGTTGATGATATTAAACAGACTAAATTAGTCCTTGCGTGAGCTCCACCTATAAATGTTTTATAGAGCAAAGTTACAGCTAATACAATTCCAACTTCTGATAACACATGAAAAATCAAGCTTAATAAAAATATAATAAAGTACTTAGGTATATCTTCTATTATTCTAGTAACTCCAAAAAGCATTATATCTCTTTGGTCTCCTTCTATCTTTTCATTTTTGTATAATATATTGTTGAGTATATAATTGCTTAATTTTTCTACCATTTCCCTTCACCAAAATTATTATATATTAAACTATTGATTTCTAATTTATACTAGTGGTGAATAATCGATTTTTGCGTTTTAATTTATTAATTTTGAATTTCGCAACGATTTTTAGCAATTTCACAATGTAAAAATTTGGCCTCTTACTATATTTTATACATATAGAAAATGCACATAATATTTAAACTCACATAAAATACGTTAAGGAGGTCTTTAATATGAATGAAAATAATTATACTAATATTTCATCACAAAATGAGGTTAAGAGTATTCATATAGGCGATAGAGCACCTTTATTTACTGCAAATTCTACATTAGGTGAAATTAGTTTAAACGATTATATTGGAAGTTGGATAATTCTATTTTCACATCCCGGTGATTTTACTCCCGTATGCACCACCGAGTTTATTGCTTTTGCAAATATGAATTTTGAATTTGAAAAAAGGAATTGCAAATTAATAGGGCTATCAATTGATAGCAATTCATCACACTTAGCTTGGATAAATAATATCCAAAATGCCACTGGTATAACAATTCCATTTCCAATAATTGAAGATAAAAGTATGAATATAGCTAAAATGTATTCAATGATTGCTCCAAATGTTAGTAACACACAAACTGTTAGAAATGTGTTCTTTATTGATCCAAATCAAATAATTCGCTCAATACTTATATATCCTATGTCAAACGGTAGAAATATAAATGAAATATTAAGATTATTGGATGCTATGCAACTATCAGATATAGAAAATACTGCGACTCCTGCAAATTGGATGCCAGGATTTCCAACTATACTTCCTGCGCCAACAAATTATAATGACTTGCTAGAAAAACTTAATAATCATAAAAGTCAAAACTGTATGGATTGGTATCTCTGCTTTAAGGAAAGTAACAATCTTGATAACTTACAAAGTATTAAAAGAAAAAATATTCTTATAAATGAATATAATAATAAAATTTAATATTTTACGTCCTTGTATATCACAAAATACATAAGTATTTATAATATCAATATCTAAAAGAAATGTTAAAATATAATTATCCAAAAAAATAAAAAGATTTATAGTAACAATAAAAATCATTGAAAATACATATGCACTTTCAATGATTTTTTAGTTTTTTACAACATCCTTTTTTATACTATTAAATTCTAATTAATGGATTTTAGTACCGTTTTCAATTAATCCATCTTTATTATCTAGAATAAGTAACTTAACTACATCAGTTTCACCTGCTGCAAGCAACATTCCCTGAGATAAAATCCCCCTAAGTTTAACTGGTTTTAAATTAGTAACTACAACAATTTGTTTATTTAATAATTCATCTATAGTATAGTATGGTACAAGACCAGATACTATAGTCCTTGGCTCACTCTCTCCAACATCTACGCTAAGTTTATATAATTTGTCAGCTTTTTCAATTCTTTCAACAGTTATTATTTGTCCAACTTTTAATTCAACATTTAAAAATTCATCTATAGTTATATAACCTTTCTCATTTACAACTTTATCAGTATTTGTAGTATTATTCTCACTTTTTGAATTATCCTTTATTTCATCCTCTTGCATATCAAAAATTCCTTCTTTCTTTTCAATTCTTGGAAATAAATTTGTTCCTTTTTTTACCATAGTACCATTTACAACAGACCCAAATTTCTTTGCGCTATCCCAAGTGACTAAATCTCCATGTACTCCAATTTGTTTAAAAATTTTGTTTGGAACTTCAATCATATATGGCTGAAGCATAATAGCAATAATTCTTATTGTTTCTACTAAATTATATAATACCGTATTTAATCTTTCTTTTTTACCTTCTTTTACTAGAATCCAGGGCATTGTAGCATCTATATATTTGTTTGCTATTGATATTACTTTCCAAATTTGAGCAATAGCTTCATTTATTTTTAAATCATCCATTAATTCTTCAACTCTATTTGGAAGTTTTAAAACTGTATCAATATACTCATTATCCATAACGTCAGTAACTTTATCGTTTTGTACTATACCGTTATTATATTTTTCAACCATAGCAGTTACTCTACTTACAAGATTTCCCAAATCATTAGATAAATCAGAATTACATTTTTCAACAAACATATCCTCTGAAAAATTACCATCACAACCCATAGTGACTTCTCTTAACAAATAATATCTTAAACTATCTACTGATGTTTTTTCTATATACACTCGTGGATCTTTATAATTATTAAATGATTTTGATATTTTATTACCATTTACTACTAACCACCCATGTCCATAAACTTTTTTAGGAAGTGGCAAATCTAAAGCCATAAGTATAGCAGGCCAAATAATAGCATGAAATCTAAAAATTTCCTTACCTACTAAATGTAGGTCTGCAGGCCAATATTTTTTGAAATTATCTTCATTATTACTTAAATAACCAAGACCAGTAATATAATTTGTTAATGCATCTAACCAAACGTATATAACATGCTTTGGGTCAAAAGGTACCTTTATTCCCCAATCAATAGTTGTACGCGATACGCATAAATCTTCTAAGCCTTTTTCAAAAAAACTTTTTATCATTTCGTTTTTCCTTATTTCTGGCTCTAAAAATTCTTTATGTTCATCATAATATTTTAATAATCTATCTTGATATTTTGATAATCTAAAAAA
>CAYSKD010000066.1:0-5899 GCA_964431665.1 uncultured Clostridium sp. | reverse complement strand
ATAATATTTAATTAAGAATAGGGAGTTGAATATGCAAAAAAACAATAATATTGATAAAACAAAAAAAGTTGGTAAATTAAAAAAGATTATTAGAAAATTTTATCCAACATATATATTTGATAAAGTTGAAAATATTCCTTATAATTTAATAAAGGAAAATGATATAAAATTAATTATATTGGATATGGATAATACGTTAATAGATAACAATCATATATATAGTAAAGAGTTGGAGATATGGGCAAAAAAAATTAATAATATGAATATAAAGTTATATATACTTAGCAATTCAGTATATAAAAGTGTAGTAGAAAAAACAGCCAAAGAACTTGGAATGAAATATAAATATAAAGCATCAAAACCTTTATTAAAGGGATTTAATGAGATATTAAAGGAAACAAAGATACCAAAGCAAATTATTTTAATGATAGGAGATCAGATGTTTACAGATGTCTTTGGAGGTAATAGATTTGGCATAAAAACTATTTTAGTTAAGCCAATAAATAAAAAGGAAGCGTTTATAAGTAAAATTAAAAGACCTTTTGAAAAGATAGTTTTAAAACATTATTTAAAAAGAAAAGGAGAAGTGTAATGGAATATATATCATATATTATTATGAGTTTACTTGGTGTTATTTTAGGACAAGTAACTGGTCATCTAAATAAAAAATTACCAAGAGTTGTTGCAGAAGAAATAACATATAAAGAGTTTTTTAAATCGCTAAAATCAGACTTTAAAATTGATATAAAATATTCCGCAATTTTTTTAGTATTGTTTAATGCATTTATATATTTTATTGGAAATACAGTAACATCTTATCTTTATGCTATAATATCTTTTTCCTTAGCAGTAGTATTTTCAATAGACTTTAGATATAGATTAATTCCAGATGAAACACATGTAGTTATTTTAGCTGCAGGTTTTATTAATTTTTTTCTTAATTTAGAGAAGTGGTGGGATTTTTTACTTGCGGCTATAATAGGTGGAGGAATATTTTATTTATTAGGACTAATATCACTTTTAATTTTTAAAAAAGAAGGTATGGGATTTGGGGATGTAAAATTAATGGCATCTCTTGGTTTTATGTTTGGAATAAAAAATATTCTTGTAATAACACTTGTATCATTTGTATTTGGCGCAATAATAGGTGGAGCTTTATTAATTATAAAAAGAAAAGAATCAGATGGATATATACCATTTGGGCCATTTATAGTAGTTGCAACTATTATAGTAATGTTTGTACCAGCTGACTATATAATTGATTTATACATTACTTTTTGTGGTTGGCTTGGTATGCAAATGTCTAATGCATTGTATTATTTTATAAATAAATAGATTTAAGGGGTAAAGTATATGAGTAGAAAAACTGTTTTTAGATTACTAGTTATAATAATTATATTATTAGTATTTGGTTTTACTTTTTTATTAGTAGATTTTAATTTAACATTAAGAAATAACGAACCAAAATTTAGTTTTTGTATTAATGAATATAACGAAGCAAATACAAAAGAATATATTGGGTTAGGTTATAAAATAATAAGATATAATATTGATGATGATAATTATCAGGTTAAATTAGGTAGTTTATTTTTACAATATGATGCTAATTTAGATTATAACAATAATATTAGTTATAATAAAGCCCAGGATAATACAGTATACGAAATAATTGGAAAGGTAAAAAGTATTACTAAAGATGATGAAAATAACGTTATTTTGTCTGTTGAAAGTACAAATTCTACTTCTGTTTATCCAAAAGCTAATGTAGTTGTTAATAGTGAAACATCTATACAAAAAGAAAATTTAAAATTAACTTTAGATAATATTGTTAGTGGTTCAATAATTAAAATTAAATTTAGTGATAATGTTGAAAATAGTAATCCAGTTAAAGGAATTGCTAAAAAAATAGAATTTGTAAAATAAATGGGAGATTAAATTGATAAAGTTTGGAGTTGCGGGAAATCCAGAAGGCTTTTATAACGATGGATATAAAGTTTCAGAGGATATGCCAAGGTATTTAAATAGTATTAATATAGATGCATATGAATATCAGTGCTCACGTGGTGTAAGAGTAAGTGACGATAAAGCTAAAAAATTAAAGGATGCTTCAATAAAATATAACATTGATTTAAGTGTACATGCACCATATTATATAAGTTTATCTACACAAGAAGAGGAAAAAAAGAAAAATACAATAAAATACATAACTGATACAATGGCGGTTGCTAAAAAAATGGGAGCTAAAAAAATAGTTGTACATGCAGGCTCTCTTTTAGGACTTGATAGAGAATTTGCCGTAAAAAGCAGTTGTAAACTTTTAAAAGAAGCATATATTAAAGCTGATGAACTAGGCCTTCATGATATAACAATATGTCCTGAAACAATGGGAAAATTAAATCAATTAGGAGATAGCAAAGAAATTATACAAATGTGTAAAGTAGATGAAAGATTAATACCAACTATTGATTTTGGACATTTGTATTGTAGAAGTTTGGGTAAAATTATTACTAAAAAAGATTGGTTAAATGAATTAAAACCATATATAGAAGAATTAGGAATAGATAGAATGAGACATTTTCATAGTCATTTTAGTAAAATGATATATACGCAAAATGGGGGAGAAAAATGTCATGTTACATTTAATGAAAAAGAAAACGGCCCATTTTATGAAGAAGTAATAGATGCACTTATTGATTTAAATTTATGCCCTACCATTATATGTGAATCTGCTGGAACTCAAGAAATAGATGCAAAAATAATGAAGAATTATTATACACATTGAGTATTTAAAATAATTTAATAATATTTTCATTTAATTAACTATATAATTTACGTACATTAATAAGTCATGCTATTTACATAAAATGAAAAATATGGTAAAATGTTATACGAAAAAGGAGTGTTATTTAATGCAAAAACCAGAATTATTAGCTCCAGCCGGTAGTTTAGAAAAAGCCAAAATAGCTTTTATGTATGGAGCGGATGCAGTATATGTTGGAACATCAAAATTATCTCTTAGAGCAAGAGTTGATATAGATTCTGATACATTAGAAGAAACAATAAAGTATGCACATAGTATAGAAAAAAAAGTTTATGCTGCTATTAATATATATGCATATGATGAAGATTATGATGAGATAGACAAAGAGATAAAAAGGCTAGATAATGCACATGTTGATGCAATTATAGTAAGTGATGTTGGAGTTATGGAGAGAATAAAAGAAATCGCACCAAATATGGAAATTCATATTAGTACTCAAGCTAATACAGTAAGTTTACAGTCTGCATCTTTTTGGGCTAAGTATGGAGCAAAAAGGGTAATAATTGCACGTGAATTAAGTAAGGATAAAATTAAATATATAATGGATAACAAACCTCAAGATTTAGAAATAGAGATGTTTGTTCATGGGGCAATATGTTTTGCATATTCTGGCAGATGTTACTTAAGTAAATATTTAAACGGAAGATGTGCAAATCATGGAGATTGTGCACAAAGTTGTAGGTGGCAATATAATCTTACAGCAAGTGAGGTAAATAATCCAAATAGTATTGTAAATGTAGATTTTGATGAAAAAGGTACGTATATTTTCTCATCAAAAGATATGTGCCTTATAGCTCAAATACCAAACATTATAGATATGGGAATTAATAGCTTAAAGATAGAAGGACGATTAAAAACTGAATACTATCTTGCAACAGTTGTTAGGGCATACAGAAAAGCGATTGATGATTATTGCAAATTAAAAGATAAAGGAAGAGAAAATGAATATAATAAAGATATTTACTTAGAAGAATTATTAAAAGTAAAAACAAGAGGTCTTTGTGAATTTTATTTTTCTGATAGTAATAATCAAGATATACATGATTTTGATGGAAAAAGTGATAATTTAGAGTACGAATATGGTGCAAAAGTTATTACTAAAGATAATAGTAAAGAAAATATATATGTAGTAGAAATAAAAAACAAACTAAATATTAATGATAAAATGGAAATTTTAATCCCAAATAGTATAGAGAGTTTTCATTTTGATATAACTAGATTATATGATATTAAAACAAATGAAGAAATTGATACTATAAATCCTGGAATAAAAGGACAACAAGTAAAAATATATATTCCTTATGATGGTTTGCAAAGAGGTACTATTATTAGAAAAAAGAAGTAAATAAATGGAGTTTTTTATGAATGATAATGAAATTGGCACTATTTATGATAGGACAAAATTGGTTTTAGGTGACGATGGTGTTGAAAAATTAAAGAAGAAACATATTATTATTTGTGGAATAGGTGGAGTAGGCTCATATGTCTTAGAGGCTTGTGCAAGAATTGGAATTAATAATATTACTGTAGTTGATAAAGATGTGGTAGATGTTACAAATATAAATAGGCAACTTCTTGCACTTAATTCTACAATTAATATGCCTAAAGTTGAAGTAGCTAAAAATAGAGTTTTAGATATTAATAAAGAGGCACATATTAAAGCAGTGAAAGATAATATAACAAAGGAAAATATAGCTCAGATACTAAAACAGGAAAATATTTCTTACGTTATAGATGCTGTAGATAATTTTGAAGCTAAAATATCTATTATAAAATATTGTAAAGAGAAAAATATAAAATGCATATCTTGTATGGGAATGGGCAACCGAATAAATCCTTTGGAAATAAAAGTAGATGATATATTTAATACGAGTGTCTGCCCTTTAGCAAAAAAGGTAAGAAAAGAATTAAAATCCATCGGTATATCAAAGCAAAAGGTGGTATATTCTACAGAAGTACCTAAAAAAAATAATTCTACTAATACAATTGGAAGTGTTTCATTTGTTCCTTCTGTTGCAGGCTTAATAATAGCAAGTGAAGTAGTTAAAGGTTTATTAAATGAATAAAAAAATATTTAGATTATATTAATTAGTTGCATTAAAATTACGTTAAAAACTCTACAATACTTATTTATCAAGTTTTGTAGAGCTTAAATTTTGGCGGAGACGAGAGGGTTCGAACCTCCGCTGCCCTAACGGACACTAATTGTTTAGCAAACAATCCCCTTCACCACTTGGGTACGTCTCCAAAAAAACAATCAAATATAAGCTGTTATATTTGATTGTCAATCTATATTGGCGGAAGCGGTAGGATTCGAACCCACGGTGCCTTGCGACATCATCAGTTTTCAAGACTGACTCCTTAAACCACTCGGACACGCTTCCATACAACTTATTACAAATATAATTATACCAGTTTTTTAATATTTGTCAAGTACTTTAATCCCTATTTTTTGATTTAGGGTGATCTTATCATAAAATAACCATAAATAACCACAAATTTATATAAGGCTATTTGACAAAATTAAAAATAATAGTATAATATAACCATTGGGTGAAAAAAATGAGATTTGTAAATAGTTATGAAGATAAAATAAAAAAATACGTAAAAGAAAATAAGCTAACTTATTGTATTGATACAATGGGTTGTCAAATGAACGAAAATGATACGTTAAAATACAGTGCAATACTTGAAAAAATGAAATTTAAAAAAGCAGATATGAAAACTGCTAATTTAATTATGTTTAATACATGCTGTGTACGTGAAAATGCAGAAAACACATTATTTGGAAGATTAGGTTATTTAAAATCAAGAAAAATTAAAGAGAAAAATATATATATTGTAGTTGTTGGATGTATGAGTCAACAAAAACATATATTAGAGAAAATAAAAGTGTCGTATCCTTTTGTCGATATAGTATTAGGTACTAATTCTATGAGAATTTTTCCAGAAAAGTTATATAATGCAATTATTAATAATAAAAAATCAATAGAATATATTGAGGTCGCAAATGAGATAGAAGAGGATGTTCCAATAAAATATGATGATAAATACAAAGCAAGTGTAAGTATAATATAT
>CAYSKD010000065.1:0-5919 GCA_964431665.1 uncultured Clostridium sp. | reverse complement strand
ACTTTCCTATAACATCATATGGTATATGTTTATCATAACCTCCAGCAATTAAAATAACCTTTTGATTAAATGATACAAGGCCTGCTATTGTACGAGTAGGAGAACTTGCTATTGAATCATTATACCACTTTACATCATTAAATTCTCTTACAAGTTCCATTCTATGCTCTACTCCTACAAATGTCTTAATAACTTCTAATATATCCTCTTTATTTACTAAATCATATACTGCAGATATAGCAGCACAAATATTAGCAATATTATGCATTCCAACAAGTTTTATATCTTCCTTATTGCATATTATCTCACTTTTATTATCATAATTTAATATTATTTTATTATCTTTAAAATATGCGCCATTTTTTACTTCTTTAGTAATACTAAAATTTCTCAAATTATTATGTATATTATTATCTTTTAATATTTCAATATATTTTTTAGTAAACTCTTGATTATCTTCATTTAATACAAGAATATCATTATTATGTTGATATTTAAAGATATTTGATTTTGCTAATATATATTCCTCAAAAGAATTGTGATAATCTAAATGATTAGGTGAAATATTTGTAATAATTGAAATGTTTGGACTTTTCTTTAATGTCATAAGTTGAAAACTACTAAGTTCAAGAACAATTATATCATCTGCTTTCATATTATCAATATCAGCAAAAATTGCTTTTCCAATATTACCTCCAAGATGAACTCTATATCCTGATTTTTCTAAAAATTTAGATATAAGTGTTGTAGTTGTTGTTTTCCCATCACTACCAGTAACTCCTATTACTTTACATGGGGAAAGTTCAATCAACAACTCAATTTCTGATGTAAGAATTACTCCGTTATTTACGGCATTTTCTATTTCTTTTAAAAATGGTTTTATTCCTGGAGAACGCAAAATATAATCATAATTATCTAAATTTTGCAAATAATCTTTACCTAATATAACTTCTACTCCTATTTTTTTTAATTCATCGCTTAAGGAACCCATATTTTCTTTTGCATCTCTTGCACTAATAACTGCACCTAGGCTATTTAAATACTTAATTGCTGGTATATTACTTCTTCCAAGTCCTAATACTGCTATCTTTTTATTTTTTATATTTTCCTTAAAATTTTCAAGTTTTTTATTCAATTTTTCCTCCTTATTTGACATTTTATTGTCATTTTTTACTAGTAATATTATATGCTATTTTTTTATAAAAGCAAATACTTTAAAGAAAAAAATAAATGAATTACTTAATTATTAACAATATTTAAGTAATTCATTATTTTATTATTTCATTATTTTATTATTTCATTATTTACGCTATTTTTTATTTTATTTATTTCAGCTCCTAAAAAAACTATGTAAAAGCAAGAATAAGTCCACATCATAATAAGCATTAGAGTAGTTAAACTTCCATAAGTTAAAGAAAAGCCTTTGAAAATATATAAATATTTTGAAAACACTATGGAAACTATATTAAGTACCAATGATGAAAAAGCAGCACCACTAATTTGGCTTCTAAAAGTAACCTTATGCTTTGGCATATATTTATATAACAATAAAAATATTAGAAATATAATAAATGTAAATAATAATTTTGAAAATATATTAATTATATAATCATAATTAACTAATACATTAAAGTGCTCTTTAATAATAGATACTATACTATTTCCAAAAACTAATATAACTAAACCAAATACTATTAACATTATGAACAATATTGTTTCAATAATTACTTTAAATCTTAAAAATATATATGAATTATCTTCCTTTCTTTCTATGTTATATACATCCTGAAGTCCTTTAGTTAATTCAAATAATCCTTTTCCAGCAGATAAAATAGTAAAGATAATAGAAATTGAAATTGTACCAACAGATTTTGAATACACTTCTTTTACTATTTCAATTACTATTTGACTCATACTTGAAGGAATAACTTTTAATATAACATCAAATAACGTTTTAGGTTCTAAATTAGTATATTGTATTAAGGTTATAACTAAAATTATAAACGGTATGAAAGACAATATAGTATAATATGAACATTGAGCTGCATAATCTCCAATATGATCAATATTTATATTGAATATTAGCCTTTTTATATTTTTAACACTTTTTAACAAATTTATACTTTTCATAATTCCTCTTTAATTTTTTTATTAATTTATAATATGATATTAACACAAATAATACGACAGCTTAATACTATCGTATTATTTAGAATTAAGAGTTATAGTCCATGTTTTCCTTTTCGTTTAAATCTCCAGCATAATGATAAGATGCACATGCTGTTCCTTCTTCTGATTTTGCATACTTTTCATTTGTACAAGGACAAACTTTAATTTGTTCTAGTCTACAAGTACAATCAGAAACGCAGTTATGAACACAATCCACAACATTACACTTAATTTTTTGATTACTATACATTTTTGACATTTATATCACTCCCAATATTATTATTTGCAATTTTATAATTTTTATATTAGTTATATTTGGAAGTTTTTTACCTTTTAATTTTTGTTATTATTTATTATTCATTGTATCTCTTAATTTTCTATGATATGTAATTGTAAATCTATGAACTTCATCTTGAAGAAAAGTCAAAAAATTTAAAATTTTTTTATTTTGCGATAAATCTATTTCATTATAATTACTATCTATTAACCCCCTAGTTCTATGTTTATCATTTTTTACCATACCATACAAATTTGTTGAAAGTCCCATATCATTAAATGCTTTTTTTACCATATTAAGTTGTGTTTTACCACCATCTATAAATATTACATCTGGAAGTGGCCATTCTTTTTCATGATTTAGTCTTCTTGTAATTATCTCATACATACATTTTGGATCATCTTGAGTTAAAGTACTTTTTATTTTAAATTTTCTATACATTTTTTTATTTAATTTTCCATTTTCAAATCTTATCATACATCCAACAATATATTCATTTCGTAGATTTGAAATATCATAACATTCAATAGAGTCAATAGTCTCTTTAAAATTAAGTAAATTTGATATATCCTCTACTACATTATTTTTCTTATCTTCTATATTTATATGTATATTGTTTTCAACCATTTTTATCAAATTTAATTTTTCTCCTTTTTTAGGACAATATACACTTAATTTAATTTCTTTTTTAACAAAAAATTCGTTTAACAAAAGTACACTTTCATCGTTTAATTTTATATATAGTTTTTTAGGTATATCTTTATTATCTATATAATATCTAGAAATAATCTGAATAAGAGATTCTTCTACTTCATCTTGCTCTATTTCATCTATCTTTGCATCATCATGCAATACTACTTTATAGTCTCTAATTTTAAATACTTGAATATATAATGTATTTTGATAATGTACATATCCAAAAATATCAGTACTATTTTCATTTAGATTTGCAACTGTTTGCTTTTGACTTATTTTTTCTATATCGTCTAATCTCTTTTTTAACATAGATGCTTTTTCAAAATCTAAAGAATTAATACATACATCTATTTCTTTTTTTATCATTTCCTTTATTTTTTTATTATCACCTTGCAAAAAACAAACAATCTGATTTATCATGTCTTTATACTCTTTTAAGTTTACTTCATTTACACAAGGCCCTAAGCATTTTCCTATATGATAATACAAACATGGAGCTTTTATATTTTTTTTGCTTAAATTATATTTACATCTTTTTAGCGGAAATATATTTTTTATAGTTGAAAGCACTTCACGCATTGCTCCTACATTTGTATAAGGGCCAAAATAAATAGCGCTGTCATTTTTTTTATTTCGCGTTACGTAAATTGTTGGATATTTTTCTTTTATAGTTACTTTTATATATGGATAACTTTTATCATCTTTTAACATTACATTAAATTTAGGATTGAAATTTTTTATATAATTACATTCTAAAACTAATGCCTCTACTTCATTTTGAGTAACTATATAATCGATATCGCGAACAAGAGAAGCCATTTTTTCTATTCTTTTAGTTTTATTATTTTTTTGAAAATATTGCCTTACTCTTTTTCTTAAAGAAATAGCTTTTCCAACATATATGATAGTACCATTTTCATCCTTCATCATATAAATTCCAGGGTTAAATGGTATTTTTGCTACTATGTCTTTTACATATGGATTATTCAATCTAATAGCTCCTCCTTTTACTATATATATTAAAAAGAGGGTATTGTCTTTATTTTACCCTCTAATTTACAAATTAATTATTCAGCCTCATTGTATTTATCAATGATTGTTTTTTGTAACATTTCTCTAGTTTCAGTATTTATTGGATGAGCAATATCTTTAAACTCACCATTTGGAGTTTTTCTGCTAGGCATAGCAATAAATAAACCTTTATCACTTTCAATAACTTTTATATCATGTATTACAAATACATCATCAATTGTTATAGAAGCAATAGCTTTCATTCTGTTTTGAGAAGTTACTTTTCTAACTCTTACGTCTGTTATTTGCATGTTCCACACCGCCTTCCTGTATGAGTACACTTATATTATTGCATAATATTATTTTAATGTCAAGTATTTATATAAATAATTTGGAAAAATTTATTTAATTTTATACGACAAAATTCGACGAATATGCAACTATTTATTTATATAATATTTTTGTCCTTTTTACATTATACTCAATATTTTCATCTATATACTCCCTAAAGCCAGCCATTATTGTGTCTGGCTTTAAATTGGAATTAGAACCAGCAAGTACAGTTATTTCTAAAGATTCATCCAAAGTAAATTCATACATAATAATTTGTGACTTTATATCAATTCTTTCCATTCTATTTTTTGATTTTTTTAATACCAATATATTTTTTTGCTCTAAATAATCATTTAACTTTTTTATATATCCTTTTTTTATATCCTCAATTTGCTTTTTAGTTTTATCTACAAATAACTCTTTGTTATATACAAGGCTTATTACATATGTTGCAGCATATACTCTTGACATTATATTTTTGCTATTTAAATATACATATTCAGCTGAAAGTACTGTTATACCGCTTGGAAGTACTCTATTTATTTGTTTAATAAAATACGAAGTATCTATTTTTTCACTAAGTAATATTTCTACAATTTCACCTGTACTCTCTATTCCTACAGATAAAGGATGTGCAAAAACAAGTTCTACTTTTGGATTAAATCCTTTAGAATATTCTACAGGTATATCTGCCCTTGATAAAGCTTGTTCGAAAACTCTTACCATATCTAAATGTGACAAGTATATTGCTTCCTTTGATTTACTATATACAACTTGTAACTTTTCCACAAACCCACCTTACTTTCTAGCTAAAATTATACCACAGTAATTAACTAAAAGTAAAGTTTTTAGAAATAAATTTAATAATTTATATGATTATTTAATGTACAATGCTATACGAAAGCCACAAAAGCCATTTTGTATAGGAGTATTTGTTCCACGAAACGAAATAGGTTCATTATTCGTATCTGAATGAGGAGCTAAACAATCTCCGCCTCTATGAACTCTTGAATCTCCACCATATGCTTCCATTGTCCACTCCCATAGATTTCCTGCCATATCATATATATTATTTAATTTGTAACTTTCGTTACTTCCTGTATTTATACATGAGCTTACAGTATAATTACCATAAGAATAACTATTTTCACTTATTCCTGGATAATTTTTCTCTAACCATTTTACTGTTGTATCCCATTGTACGCCATATACTAATGTTGATACTGCATCTTTTTCTTGTGTTGCATTTTCTACAGGATATACTGCTCTTGCTTTTTCTACTGCTCCTCCACTTAAATCTGTCATACTATTTCCCCATGATATATTTCCCCATGATGTTTGATTCTTTTTACTTTGAGCATTTCCACTTCCATCATTGCTTGCTTCATATCTTCCTATATAAAATCCTTTATACTTTTTTACACTTGCAACCA
>CAYSKD010000064.1:0-5982 GCA_964431665.1 uncultured Clostridium sp. | reverse complement strand
CAAATAACAAAGTAGACACCAAAAATCTTATTACAAGTTTTATAAATGATGATGGAAAAAGAATTTATCTACAATTTAATGATAGCACATTATTTTCTTCAATTATGGGATTAGATACAGAGTCAACAAGTGTTGTTTTAAATATTAGTAATAAGTTAAATACCCCTCTAAGATATGGTGCTACAATGGCAAATCTAGGCTTTGCAATACCTAATATGATAAGTGATACTGTTCAAGCAACAATCTATTCAACAGCGGGTTTTATCCCTATTGTAGATAATGCATTAGGTGTATTAGATGTATTGGCTGCTACTAATTCAACTGTAAGGAATTTTGTAAATAAAGTTGCTCCAGAATATGCAAAAAGAATAAATACAATGTATGCTTTATATCAACAATCAGGTGCAAGTAGTGGTACAAGAATAGCACAAGAAAGAAAATCAATTCAAAATTTAATGAAAGATGTTTATGGAACGAAGAATAGTGAAACTTTAGGTATAGATGAAAAATATAAACCTTTGAAGAGATTATTAGACTTAATGACATATATTCCTGAAATCTCTGAACAGTCTACAAGATTTGAGGTATTTAAAAAGAATTATGATTATTATACTAACAAGGGTACTAGCGAAATGGACACAAGAATTTTGTCAGCATTAGAATCTAGGGATGCTACTCAAGATTTTAGTAGAATGGGAAAAACAACTAGAGAAATCAATAAAATAATTCCTTTTAGTGCAGCAAGAGTGGGAAGTATTTATACATTTGCAGAAAAAGTAACAGCCAGCCCAAAACAAATTGGTATGAGAATAGCAGTTTTAACAGCAATTGCTATGGCAATTAAAGCAATAGGATATGACGATAAAGAAATAGAAGAATTGAATCAACGTAAAAAAGCCGACAATTTTATCCTTAAAATGGGGGATAATGTAGTTACCATAAAAAAACCTCAAGGAATATTAAGGAGTATGATAAATCTTGCAGAGTACATTCAAGATTTAGCAACGGATCACATTGAAGACGGTAAAGAGGGGGAGAGGCTAGGTGAATGGCTGAAAGATAGTATTATGGACAGTTTTTTTACTGATGACATTACAGGTTTCGCTCCTAATGCAATAACTCCTCTAATCGAAAATGCGGTAAACAAAGATTTTTATTATAAAACTGATATTGTTAAAAGTTATGATTTAGATTTACCAGATAGTGAACAGTATTATGACTACAACTCTCAATTGGCTATTTTGCTAGGTAAAGTATTTAATTATTCTCCAGCTAAAATCGATAACTTAATTTCAGGATATTTTGGAGGACTAGGCACATCAATCACAAGTGCAATGGATTCTATTTTAGGAAAAATGGGAATAATTACTGAACGAGCTGATATGGGTGCTGAAGATAATACTGTTGGAAAACGATTTATTGTAAACGTAAATACCAACTCTGCTTCTATTGACGAGATATATGAAAGAAAAACAGAGCTTACAAAAAAGAAAAATGGTGGAACTATAACAGATGAAGAAACAACAGAGCTTGAAACATTAACAAATGCTATTTCTAATATTTCCAAGTTAAATAAGCAAATTAAAGAAATTAAAGCAGATTTAACTATGTCAGGTTCAGAAAAGGCAGAGCAAATAAAAATATTACAGCAAGAAAGGACAGATACCGCTAGACAGGCACTAGGCAAAGACCTAATATACAATGAGAATGCATCTAAAATTCAAACTACATCATTTTATCCTAGCACTTCATCACTAAGTAAAAGTGGTTATACATTAACTCTAAGCTCTGATATGAAAGAAGAATATGCTGAATTGGCTAGTAGTTATTATAATAAATATGCAAGTCAAGGATTATATAGTGCAGAAAAACTTGAAGATATAGAAAGTAAGGCTAAAGATTATGCTAAAAATTACTTATTCAATAAGTATAAAAGCATAATAGTAAAGTCTAAATAAATATACAAATGAACTAAATTAAAGGAGGGAGGTGATACAATGAATGAACTGATGAATTTAGAGTTTAGCAACATTATATGGTGCTTTATATTACCGCTTATTTTAATGATTTTAGACATAGTTACAGGATATTATAATGCTTGGAAGAATAATGAAGTTTCTAGTACAAAGATGAGAGACGGATTAGGAAAAAAATGTGCTGAATTGTGTTACATAGTAGTAGGATTTTTATTCAAATTCGCTTTTGCGACAAGCTCTATAATGTATTTTATGGTAATTTATGTTTGCTATATGGAACTTGTATCATTAGCAGAAAATTGTGACAAACTAGGAGTAACATTACCTGAAAAATTGAAAGAAAAATTAAATAATGATGAAAAAGAGGAGGAATAATTTATGAATAAGTTTGGAATAGATGTTAGTCAACATCAAGGAACTATTGATTGGAGTAAAGTAAAATCAAAAGTAGATTTTGCAATATTAAGGCTTGGTTGGATTGGAAATAAAGAAAATCATACACTAGATACTAAATTTGAGGAAAATTATAAAAATGCCAAAGCTAATGGTGTTAAAGTTGGTGTATACGTATATAACTATTGCAATAGTGAAGACACAGCAAAAAGCGGAGCTAATTGGGCAACAGAAAAGCTAAAAGGTAAAATATTAGATTTACCTGTTTACATTGATATGGAAGACTCTTCTATAAAAAGTTTAGGTAAAGAAAAATTAACCAATATAGCTATTGCTTTCAATACTATTATTGAAAATGCGGGATATTGGGCAGGAGTGTATGCTAATAAAGACTGGTTTACTAACTACTTAAATAAAGATACTTTGTCAGCAAAATATACTTGTTGGGTTGCTCAGTATGCTTCAAAATGTACTTTGACAATGGATAATATTGATATTTGGCAAAATAGTTCTGCTGGTTCAATAAATGGTATTAATGGAAATGTTGATACAAATTATATGTATAGAGATTTAATATCTGATATAAGTGGAACATCAACAACTGTCACTACTACACAATCAACTAAATCTATTGTTGATTTGGCAAATGAGGTTATTGCAGGCAAGTATGGAACTGGAGAAGATAGAAAAAAAGCCCTAGGTTCTTTATATGATGAAGTACAGGCTAAAGTTAATGAAATAATGGCAAGTAAGACGACAAGTAAAGAAGTCACATATAAAGTAAAAAGCGGGGATACTTTGTCCGCAATTGCTAAAAAGTATAACACAACTGTAACTGCTATTGCTAAAAAAAATAGCATTAAAGATGTTAATAAGATTTATGTTGGACAAGTTTTGAAAATATAACTGTTAGTAAACTTATTGACAAAATTCAATAAATATATTATTATATAAGAGCCTACTTGCTGAGAGGCAGGAAGGAGGGTTGTTCTTACTAATGAAAGAATTACTTAAACTGTTGAAAATTTATTTGATTTACTTAATTGTAAAGCATTTAGATGATTAGACAAAGAAAAAAAGACTAGAATAAGTTTTTACGGACTATCTAGTCTTTTTTTAGATTGTTCTTACTAAAGAATTACTTGCTTAAGCTATAATTATAATATCACATATTTTTTAAATTGTCAATTTTTTTGCTAGTTTTTTTATTATAAAAAAACATAACTATAAAAATATCTAAAAGAAAATTCATTTGCTAAGTATTGGTATTGAAATTTTTATAAAAATAGCCTTTTCTCTTTTTAAAATATATATAATTTGGAATTATCCATATTACCGTTTCTATCAGCAATATAATTAGATATTCACCTAGAAAACTAGATAAGCTAAAACTAGAATTATTCAATATATCATTATATATTATCCTAGAACCTGTGTTTACTATAGGTTGCAAGACTAATATAATTAAAACTAACTTATATCCAGATTTATATTGTTTTAAAAAACAATAATATGTTAAACCTGTTAAAACCAACCAAATTACATTTATAAAAGAATCCAATACAATATACAAGCTCAAAGTAGCATTTACATTTTGGTATCCAAATAAATTAATTAAGTTTGATATAGTAAAAATTATTCCTAGCGGAAATCTAAAATACATCCAGAATTTAAACCAATACATAGGCAACTTAGTATCAAAATGTTCTCTTTCATCTGGACTAACATGCTTTTTACAAAGTTTAGACTTCTTAGATTTTGGTATGCTCTCATGTGTAAATAGACCATCAGTTAAGATAGACAAATTATTCTCCAATATTTTATAATTTATCAACTTAAATATAAAGCCAAATATTATTATTTCAATTATATTAAATATGCTTATTCCTCCGCCTAAATAGATAAGAAGTAACACAACTAGAGAAGCTATTATACTATTTATAATAATACATTTATTCAATGAATAATATGACTTCCAATAAATTCTCTTAAATTTACAGATTAATGGAACAATCATATATGTTATAGATATAATAACTATTCCTAATATGAAATAAAAAATTTTTGTGTTACCATTGTCTGAAATTCCATAAAACTCTGTTGCTAATCCATAGGGATTGCAAACCTTACAGGGTGAATAGCCTCGGTTTTCAGCTTCTGATACAGTCGTTTTATAAGGTCTACTTGTCATTTCATCACACCCAGAGATATGATATTTCGATCCATTACTTGTAAGATATACTGTCCTTGTATCTGTATTTGAAGTTGTTGTTGAAGGATTAATCTGTTGAACAAGTTCTTTAAATTCTTCTTCCTTTTGATTAGAAGCCAGTACGATTAAAGTAAATAATTGACATACTAAAAATAATAGTATTGTTGAAATTATAATATTTAATTTTTTCATAAGTTTCTCCTTTTATTTTTTTGTTTATTTTATGTATATTTTAATTCTTTGTAATTTTCAAATTATCTAGTGAAACTCTTACAGATTCAACTACAAAAGCGGTAAAAGTACAGTTTTTACCTTCAATGGCTTTTTCAACATCTTCTACAATATTATTTGGAAACCTAATTGTTTTATTAGTAGTTGGTGGTATCTCTGGTATTTCAAACTTCTTCATAGTATTGACCTCCTGTTTAGTACAATATATCATACAAAAACAGGTATGTCTGCATTGCATTTGCAATGCGATAATAAAATTATATCAAAAAGAAATAATTAATAATTTTTAATTATATGAAACGTTAAAAATCCTTTACAAAAATTGCAAATTTTATAGATGATGTTGACAATTTACATAAAATGGTTTATAATGATAAAGTTAACATAATAGAGAAAGGAGGAGAAACTATGAAAAAAGCTATTAATTTTGACAAAAATCCACAAATTTTAAATGATTTTCTTGTGTATTTGGCAGATTTGAAAGGATATTCTATTAATACTATAAAAAATTATGAACACACATTAACAATGTTCTTTAAGTTTATAATAGAGTATAATAAGTTTAATATAAAATTATCCAAATTATCTGTATTCGCATTATTACAAATAAATAAAGATGATGTAATTGCTTTTTTAGTTTATTGCAATTATCACAAAGCCAATTGTGCAACATCTAGGCAAAACAAATTATCTGCTATTAGAAGTTTTTATAAATGGCTATTAATTATAAATCCAGGAATACAAAAAGAAAATCCAACAAAAGAGATTCCTAATGTAGAACCATGCTTGCGTATACCAAGATATTTAAGTTTAGAAAAAGCGAAAAGAATTCAAACGATATTTAATTTAAAAAACAGCAAAATGCCATTAAGGAATAATACTATTATAGCCTTACTCTTATCTACAGGAATGAGAGCTAGCGAACTCATAAATACAAATATACAAGATATAAACTTTAAGAACAATAGTATCCGTATAAGAGGAAAAGGCAATAAACACAGAAATGTATATTTTAATAAATATTGCAAAGAACAACTACAAAAATATCTATATCTTAGAAGTTTAGATAAAAAGATAATAGATAAAGAAGCTCTGTTTATAAATTTGCATCATAAAAGAATATCCATAGATGGAATAGAATATATATGCGAAAAAGCATATAAGCTAATG
>CAYSKD010000063.1:0-6077 GCA_964431665.1 uncultured Clostridium sp. | reverse complement strand
TAACTTTGCAATTTAATTATACTATTTTCTTGAAATACTGTCAATATTTTCTAAGCGCTGGAGGCTTGTTATTATTAACAATTTAAATATATAATTTAAAAAAATATTTTTGAATAAAAAGTGTAAATTTCCATTAATATAATTAATTAAAAAACAGGTGTTATGACAAAATAGTAGGTAAATGCACAAAGCAAAAAAGCCTTAATATTGTAAATTATGACAATAAAAAATCATTGAAAATACGTATGTAAATTCAATGATCTATTTCAGTTTTTTATAGTTTATTTTTATTATTGTGGAATATCAATAAATCCTCCCATATATACATCTGTAAGTGGTACCATTACTGTAATACAAAATGCAATTAAGGCAATACCAACAAAAATATATGTTACATCTGGAAGCACTTTAACAAATCGAGCAATTGACTCGTCAATTTTCATTGCAATATATTCATTTACCTTTTCCATCATTTCTGATAAATCAGTCTGCATACCAATTCCAACCATTTCCATTATCATTGGATTAAATATCTTCTTCTCTTCAAATGGTTGTAACCATGAACCACCACTTGCACTCATTGCTTTACCAGCTTCAACTATTGATAAGAAATAATAGTTATTGGTTACATTTTTTGAAACTTCTAAACTTTCTTGTATTCTCATTCCATTTTTTAAATTTAATAACATTGCCTGAAAAAATTTATTAATAGTTATATTTGTCATAAGTGGTCCAACAACTGGACAAGTTAATTTAAATTTATCCCAATTAAATCTTCCTTTTGATGTATTTATATATATTATAAATATAGACACCAAAACTACTATTATTCCTACTATATAGTACCAATTTGCAATAATCCATTTTGTAAAATCTAAAGCAACCAATGTAGCTTCTGGTATTGTTGCAGATGAATCAAACATATCATATACATCTTCAAGAAGTGGAACACCTATTAATAATGCTGCAAACATTGCTGCAATTATTCCAAAAAATTGTAAAACTCTCGGTATTACTGCCGCCTTTATTTTTTTCCTTAACTTAGTTGAACTTTCTACATAATCTCTAGCATAAAGTAATGCAGTATCTAACGTACCAGATTCTTCTCCTACTCTTATAAAGTTAACAAACATAGCATTAAATACTTTAGGATATCCGTCCATAATTTTATATAATCTCTCTCCGGCTTCAACACCAATAAGTAAATCTTCAACTATATCCTTCATTCTAGGGTTTTCCGTTCCTTCAAGAATAGATTGTAAAGCTTGTACATTATTAAACTTTGCCTTTTTTAATATATAAAAATTATTAACAAAAGTTATGATATCCTCAGTTTTTATAGGAGTTAAAATCGCTTTTAAATCTTCCAAAGTCATATCCTTAATAGCTATTTTTTTTCTCCTAAGTCTTTTAACAGTACCAAACGCAGATTGTTTATTAATTCTATCTAATCTACTTAAAGTAAATAACTTATACTTCTTTCTAGGCTTATTTATTTTCCTTATATATATAGGTTGGTTATTACTTCCCTTTAGTCTATCAATAGCTTGTGATTTATTAACAGCTATTATTCTACCTCTTCTAATTTGCCCAGTTTCTGAGAGTATCCTATATCTATAATTTGGCATATTACACCTCCATTAATCGTCTACTTTTCCACCAAAACTTATTATATTTCCTTTTATTACATCAAGTCTATTTGGATCAATATTTTCTTTTATTGTTTGCATATCTACAAGGCCTCTAATATATAAATCTGCAAAAGAAAATTCATAACTAAGTGATCCACTATCTTTTTGAGTATGAATTGAATCTTCAATATCAGAAACACTAAATTTTTCTTGCCTAATTTGTGCTGCTATTGTACTATTTACAACCATAATTTCTGGAACCATTAACATTTCTTTATTTAATCCAACTATAAGCTTTTGAGAAATAACCATTTTCAATACATTTGAAACAGAGTTTTTTATAGACATCTGATCAGCTGAATCATACATATTTACTATTCTTTCTAATGTTTCTCCACAAGAACGTGTATGCAAAGTTCCAATTACAAGTCCACCAGATTCAGCAAGATCAATAGCAACATTCATAGTATCCCTATCTCTTATTTCTCCTAAAACCGCAATATCTGCATCTTCTCTTAATAAATTTATTAATCCGCTATGATAATCCATTACATCACATTGTTTACCAATTTCTTTTTGAACAATTATTGATTTATCTGATTCATGCATATACTCAATTGGATCTTCTAAAGTAACTATTTTTTTACTATATAATTTGTTTACTTCCTGTACAAAAGCGTTCATAGTTGTAGATTTTCCAGAATTAATTTTTCCTGTTACAAGTATTAATCCACTTTTAATCTTCATCATTTTTTGAATTACTGGTCTTAAGCCATACTTACTTATATCTATCTCACCATTTGGAATAACTCTTATCGAAAATACAGGACATGATTTAGTATATGAAATATTAATTCTAAATCTAGTATTTTCAAAAGTATATGAAAAATCTGTTTGCTTATGCTGTTGTAAATCTGCTTTTATAGACTCCTTTATACTGCAAAAATATTCTACTATTGATATTAACAATTCCTTACTTAGCGGTAATTTGCTACTATCATATTGTAGTTGTCTATTTACCCTATATACAGGAAACTGATCTGGTACTAAGTGAATATCCGTAGCAAAAATACTAACAGCTTTCTTTAAAATTGATTGAATAAATTCCATAATTATTCCTTTCCAAAATAATAATATTATATAATTATTTTTCTTTTTAGCTCTTCTATAGTAGTTATTCCAGATAAAACTTTTTCAATTCCATCCACTACTAAAGGTTTATATGATGTATTTTCTATAGCATATTTTCGTATATCTATAGTAGATTTTCCTTCTGATATCATGTCTTTAATATAGTCATCTATGCATAATACTTCAAAAGCAGCAATTCTTTCATAATATCCTATATCATTACAATATGCACATCCTACAGGTTCATATAAATTGGCATTTTCTAAGTCAAATTCAACACCTGTAATCTTAGTCACTTTATTTATATATTTAAGTTCATCATCTGTAAATTTATGAGGTCTTTTGCATTTATCACATAGTCTTCTAACAAGTCTTTGAGATATTGAAGTTACAAGAGTAGCAGAGACATCATAATCTGATATTCCCATTTTCCTTATTCTTGTTATAGCCTCAATTGAATCAATTGTATGTAGCGTACTTAAAACTAAGTGTCCTGTTTGACCGGCCTCAATTGCAATTCTTGCAGTTTCTTCATCTCTAATTTCTCCAACAAATACAATATCTGGATCTTGTCTTAAAACTGTTCTAAGTGCAGATGCAAAAGTTATATTAGGGCCGATTTCAACTTGATTAACTCCAGGTATTCTACGCTCAACTGGATTTTCAATAGAAATTATATTTATTTGTGGTCTATCAAGATATTCAATAGCACTATATAACGTAGTTGTTTTACCTTCACCAGTTGGAGCACAACAAAGAATGATACTATTTCTCTTGTTGAATGCTTTTTCAACCAGTTCATCATCGTCTTTAAATCCTAATTCAAATAAATTTCTTGATTCAGAATTTCTTTTTAATAATCTTAAAACAAACTTTTCACCATTTACATTTTTTTGAGAAGATACACGTATACTATAATTTTCATATGTATCAATACTACCATCTTGGTCATATGTAATTTCTTGATGCATATTTGAAATAGATTTTAATCTACCTATTATAACATCTTGTCTTTTTTTAGGTAATTCTGTTATAGTTATAAGCTCACCATCAATTCTATACCTAATTCTTATTTTATCTTCCATAGGTTCAACATGTATATCACTAGCTCTTTTTTCAATAGCTGTCATTATAATGTTATCGATTAATTTAGTTGTATCCTTTTCTTGTTTATCTACAAACTTTGTACCAACAGTTCTTACATTAGAAATTTGTTTCATTATACTAGTATATAATGTAACATATATTTCTATCTCATATCCTTTATTCATTAATAATAATTCTATTTCTTTTACTTTGTTTGCATCTTGTGGATCAGCAAGTGCAATACTTACAGTATTTCCATTTATTGCAAATGGTATAGCTTTATAATTAATAATCATATCCCTTGGTAAATACTCTACTGGATTTATATCTAATTCGCCATCAAGCATTGTTGGTGTTACTTGTATCTTTTCTGCAAGTACATCTAACAATTTTGATTTATCACACATATCCAATATATCAACAATTTCAGCAAATTTCAAATCTCTATGTTCTTTTTGGTATTCTAAGACCCTATCAACTTGTGAATCTGTAAGTAATCCTTTTTTTATAAACTCAACACCAATAGGACTCTTTTTTGCCCTTACGTTTTCAAACATATATCTAAACCTCCTAAAAATTATATATCATCTTGTAAACTTAATATATTATCATAATACTCATCAATATTGTTTATATTTTTTTCATATTCTTTAATTATATTGTCTTCATATTTCTTTTGAATTATACCATAATGCTCCTGCTCAGCAAAATTTGATACTACATATATAGAAAAAGCAATAGCAGAAAATATTACTACTAATGTGCCAGAGCCTATAAGTCTTTTTTTTATGTTATTTTTTTTATTCATTAATATCATCTCCTACAGTTAAAAATATCTCAGATGTTTTTGTTTTCCCATATTTTAAAAATGAAACATTAATTCTAAAACTATCACCATCTACCTCTAGAATTTCAAATCCACTAACTGTAGCATCATCATCTTCATTTATATCAACTGCAATTATTCCACCATTTTTTAATATTCTTCTATTTTCAACGTCATAACTATATTCGTCATTATTTGAAAAAACTAACTTTCCAGCTATGTTATATACACTATCGCTTGCTTTTGCACTTTTTATTAAATTATATTGCAGTTTATCAAACTGCTCATTTACCCAAACATCACCTTTTTGTGCTAAAGTTGAATAATTCATATTACTGCTAATTGAAATGGCAAATGTTGAAAATGCAAAGAACAATGCTACATATAATACCATTGATGTCATTGAAAGTCCTGATTTATTCATATACTACAACACCTTACCCTTTAATGTTCTTAGTGAAAAATCATATGCATTACCATTATACATATATTTTACGTTTACCTCAATTATCTTAACAATATCTTTTTTTGTTGTATCCATATCAGAATATTTTGTAACATTAGTAGTTACGCTATACACTATATTATCTACAGTTTCACTAGTTTGTGTAGAAAATAAATCTTCATAATCTTTATTAAGTGCTGTTTCTATACTTTTTACAGCAACTGATACTGCATTACTTCTTGCAATTGTATTAGCTGATTTATTAGTACTATTTCTCATTATTATTAATGCAGATACTATAAACACAGTAAATACAATTAAAGCTACAACTAATTCTAATATAAAAACACCTTTTTTAGAAGATAAATGTAGTTTAGTAATTTCTTTTTGTTCTTCATCACTCATTTTATTTTTCATAATAAATGAACCAACTAACACAAAACATACAGCATAAATTATACCAATAAATAATAACTTTAAATTATATCCAAATATTAAATAAAATATAACGAAAATAACACCATTAGAAAGCTCTAATAAAGGATATCTTATACTTATTTTATCTTTGCAGTACTTGCACTTACCACCACGAAATATGAAACTTAGTACTGGTATTAAATCAAAAAACTCTAATCTATGCTTACACTTTGGGCAATATGATCTAGTTGCAACTATATCTTGATGCCTTGGTATCCTATATGTTGCTAAAGAAAAAAAGCTTCCTAAAAGTGAACCTATTGCAAACATACAAAAAACTAAAAAGATATTTAAAAAAATTTCCACTTTATTTCCTCCATATTACTATAATTATCCACATTTTGCAATATATACAAAATTATAATATACTCCAAAATATATATAATTATAGTGGTAAAGACATATACGCACGCATATATGTCTTAAACCCTATTTAATCGTATTATATTATTGTTTTATAATTCTACTTACTAATTATTCA
>CAYSKD010000062.1:0-6099 GCA_964431665.1 uncultured Clostridium sp. | reverse complement strand
CTGAATTTGCAAACTTTGAAAGAGATGTTTTTGATGTAGGAGATATAGATTAATGGTGAATATTTATGAGAAAAATCTTTGATATAAAAGAGATGACCATATATGAAAAAATAGCATTGGGAATAGTTTGTATAATACTACTTTCTATAGGAACAGCATTACTATCATCTACAACAAAAAAAGATAATAATGTTAACTATAAAGAGTTTAGTTTAGATGAGATACTAAATTCTTCAGAAGAAATAAAAGCAAGAGAAGAGTATTGGACTTTAAATGATATTATATACTCTTTTCTTTCTTCATATAATTTAGAAATAAGTTCTACTGGTTTAGTAAACAACTCAAATAACACAAAAACGTATACTAGGGAGTCATATTATAAAGTACTCTCAAGTGATTATAGGAAATACTTAAAAAAGTCAAAGTATATGGAATTATCTAAAAATATGATGGAAAAGTTTGTGCAATATTCAAATAATAAAATATATATTAAGGATAGTGATATTATATCAAATATATATTTATTAAATGAATATGAATATGGTAATGATATGTATATTTGTAAATTAAATACTGTAAAGATAGATACTACTTCATATATTGGAATTCAACTTTTAGAAAATAATACATATACTATTTTTTACATAGAATAAATATATTTGGAAGGATTAAAATGAAAAAAAATATATATAAATTAAAAGAATTATTGAAAAATCCTAAAAATGTGGTAATATTAATTGTTGCAATATCAGTTATAATTATTATTGCTGTCTTAATATATATTAATATTTTATGGAAGAGCGATAATGTAAAAGTTGTAAATAATTCTAGTAATAGTGTAGATGATAATTCA
This sequence comes from uncultured Clostridium sp., assembly GCA_964431665.1. Lineage (GTDB taxonomy): Bacteria > Bacillota > Clostridia > TANB77 > CAG-465 > CAG-465. The sequence continues at coordinate 5,246 of CAYSKD010000062.1, read as the reverse complement.
AATGTGGTTCTAGAAGAACATAGTGCTACGTTAACTGATATAAATAAATATACAACTTCATCTCTTGAAGATAATGAGGTAGAAACGGCATCTGATTATTTTAGTCAAGTTAAGGAGTTACTGGTAATTGGTAATTATGATGAGCTTTTTGAAAAAGTAGATACAGATTATTTAACTTCAGAGGGATTTGATAAAAATAGTTTGTATGAGTATTTAATAAAAAATAATTTGATTGGTAATAGTAGTGATGAAATAGTGCAATTATCTATACAAACTGCAAGTCAAGAAAATAATGTCACAATTTATAGGATTAAGTATAAAATGAAATATTATATAGGATATGTAAATTTAATTGAAACTTTTCCATACGAATATACAATTTCATTTTTGCAAGATACAATTCCAACAGTAGTTGATCATAATTATACAAGAACAGTAGATGGTATTACTTTTGAGATAACTGAAAGTGCAAGAAGAGAAGAAAGTATTACATATAGGGTAAAAATAACTAACAACAATGAAGAAAATGTTGAATTTAATTTTAATACTATTGCAAATGTTGGATTAGTTATAGATAATAGCTCAGTAATAAAACAAACATCAACATCTCTTTCATCCAAAAAAAATGAACTTACAAAAGAATCATATTTGGTTAGAAATATGTATTTTCCAATTAATATGCAATATCAAAATAATATAACTGGGATGATATTTTATAATGTAAAAATAGGTAATAACACGAATGATTTAATAGTAGAATTTTAGTATATTTAAAAAAGCAACACTGTATAATTTTAAGTGTTGTTTTTTTGTTTTTGTTGTCAAAATACATTTACAAATATATCCAAAGATGATAAAATATATGTAATTAAATGAGCAAAAAGAGAATTATTAGGAGGTGTGATGTATGAATGATGATATGAATGGGCAAATAGATGAAAATGAGGAATTAAATGAAGAAGAACAACAACAAGAGGAACAGGTTGGAAAAGATAGTAATGGATCACCTAAAAGCCCAAGTGGATTAAGGGGATTAAAAGGGAAAGCAAAAACCAAAATTACTACTAAATTAATGCAAGGAACTAAAGTTGTTTTTAAGATAATAGCAGCAATGCCGCTACCAGTAAAAATTGCATTGCTTTTAGTTATTTTAATTTTTATTATATTTATTATATTAGAGCTTGGGGATGAAACAGATAAAACTGCCAAAGCTGCAACTAGTGAAGTTAATAGTTATGTAAGCTCTAGTGATTCAAAACTTACTGATGAACAAAAAGAGTATTATGAAGAAAATGCTAGCTTGATAAAATTTCCTTTATCAGTGATAAATGAAATATATAATAATTTTAACACTAGTGATAATTATACAACAAAAATGAAAAAAGGGTTTAATTATGTATTAGGTACTCGCGTAATAGATGCATCTACTGTAGCTACAAGTGGTGATAATAGTATAACTCAAGGAAATGGTACTTGGGATCAAGGTGGGCTTGAAAATGTAAAAATGGAAGTACCAGGAGATGAAAAGAATTTTAAAGTAACATTTTATACAGATCTTCCAACAAGTGAAGATCAATCAACAAGGCTTACTTCAACAGGTTCTGCATTACAATTTGGAATGATTGCAAGTAATTCTTTAGATATTGGAACTAAAGTATTATTAGAAGGACATGGCGTATTTACAGTTAATGATAGTGGTTTAGATGGACTTGGTAATTCTGATAATGAGATCGCAATATTCGTACCTCAAAAATCAGATGAATCATCTGATGATTACAAAAAAAGAGTTGAAGGATATAACGAGCAAACAATAAAAGGAAAAGTTATAACTGTTGACGATTATTCAGAATATATATATTCTAATACTACAACCAGTGCAACATCTGGATATGAATGGGATCTTGGTGGATTGCAACAATATGACTATGATTCCTTAGAGGGAATAGAAGTAGAATTTGAAGTAACATTTTATTGTGGTACAAATACTTCTAATGAAGGTGGAAAAAAAGGAGCACATGAAAATTTATTAGTTTGGGGAAATATCGCAAGTAATTATTGGTCTGGTTTGTTTTATTTAGGTGGTAATAAATGGTCAAATAGTGGTAGTGGCAGAAAATTAGGTACAAAAATATATTTAAAAGGAGTTGGTACATTTACGATAGAAGACAGAGGCGGTGACGAGTTTAATAATAAAAATAGGATTGATATATTTATACCTAAAAAAGATGGTGAAACTAATTCACAATGGGAAAATAGAACTAATAGTTATGGGCGTATAAAAATAAAAGGAAAAGTTTTACCAGAAAGTTATGATGCTCATCAACATGAAATTTAAAATTTAAGGTGAAAATAATGGGGAAAAAAAGAAAAATTATATTTTGTATAGTAATTATACTATTAATAATAATTGCAATTATTTATTTTTTTATTGAAAAAAATAAAAAGGATTATACATCTATTAATGATTTTGAAAATGTAAAAGAAGTAGTTAAATATTTAGAATGTGACTATATAAAAGAAACATCAACAGATGAAAAGTCTACTATATATTTAAAAATAAAGCATAAGCCATATGAAAATGGGACAAGCTATGAAAAGTTTTATGAGCAATTAATTAGCATGATTGCAAATGTTATAGATTATAAAAACTTTAAATTAGTTGATAATTCAAATAGTATAATAATTGAAATTACATGTGATCAGGATAATAGAACTATAACAAATTATACTATAAATGGTTCTAAGACATATTTTGCTGACATTGCTAATTCTAACGTAATAGATAATTATGAAGGTGGATATACTATTACTTCTAGTGCAAACAATAATATTTTACAGAATTGTATAGAAAATAATTGGAATTTTAACAGTATAAATTTTGGAACATATGAAAGTGTTTTTCAAGATTATTATATATATTTTGACGAAGGAATGAAAGTAAAACAAATTAAAGATAAAATTTTTAATTTAGTTTTTACAAATAGGTATACCAATCCTGTAACTAGCAATTTGAAAGTAGGAAGCGATTTTGATAACGTTATAAATACACTTGGAGAACCAGCATATGGTAGTGTTGATAATAATTTAATTGGGTACAAAACAGATGATTATTATATATTTTTTTCAGATAGTGAAATATCTATATATAGGGTAGAAAACTTTGATACAACAGAGTTTGCAACTCTTGTACAAACATTCATAAAAAATAAATCATCGTCTGATTTAATAGAAAATTTAACCAACTTATGGAAAGATTATGATTATTATTATGATGATTTAAATGGAACAAAACAATTAATATATACACTAAAAGGAATTAAAATACAGTTTAATATAAATAATGAGCATGGAATAGTGCTATATAGTAATTTTAATGGAAATATAACTCCTGACTTAACATTTGAACAAGTTATAAATAAAGAGAAGGAAATACCACAATATGTATATATAAAAAATTCTAATTTAGTTTATGAAAATGAACAAGAAAGAGCTATTGGAATTATTTATGATGATATAATAGATTTTGGAAGTGATAATTTTGTTGCATTACCTAATAACTATGATGAAGATAATTATTATAACCTTTTAATTATATCAAAAAATGGTGATTATCCAAACTCAGAAATAAATGAGTATATAAGTTCAAGTATTTGGCTAGATAATAATAATTTAGCATATAGTATATCAGGTCAAGGTATATATATATATAATGCGACAACAAGGCAGACAAGTACAGTTATAACAGGCAATAAAGAATTTATTATATCAGGATATGAGGGAAATATCTTATCATATGATAATACAAGTATAAAAGTTAATTTATAGCAATAGAAAATAGGAGGCAGTAAAAAATGAAGTTAAAAAATATTTTTAAAATATTATTTGTTTTTATATTTGTATCTATATGTATTCTTTTAAAAGATAATGTACAAGCCTTAACTCAAGAAGAAGCAGGACAATATATTGCACAATTTGCAATTAATTTCTATGACAATTATGCAGATCAAACCATATATTCTTGGGAAGATAGTCATAGATTTAGAGCATATAACGGTGTAAAAACATCAGGACGTGTAGCGTGGAGATCAGGAAAATCACTTACTGGCACACCATTTACAGATAAATATGCTATGGATTGTGTTGGCTTTGTAAGTTTTGTAATACATAATTCATTAGGAATAGATTCTAGTAAAGTACAGTCAAAAGATGGATATAGTTTTTCTTTCTTTGTGGTTCCGCTAAGTAAAAATGGTACAGATTATTCAGTTATGCAAAGAGTATATGATGGACCTAAACCTGGCGATATTCTTGCAACGGAAGGACATGTCATGGTATATGTTGGTAATAATACTATTGTTGATTCTGCTGGAATAGGTGATGGAAGTATTTCAAAAAGAAAAATGGGAAGTTATAGTGCTATATATAGAATAAGAGAAGATGTCGCAATGAAAATTGATCCTTCTAATGCTACGACGATATTTAAAGGCGATGGTAGTATTTCAAATAATTGGATTGATGGAGTTGGAAGTAGTGTAAGTAGTGTAGAGGCAACAGATAATAGTAGAATAGTAAGTCCAGATGATAAGTTACCATTATATAAACATATTCTTTTAACTGAAAAATATAATTTTAATGCAATAAAGTGGGAAAAATATGGACATGGATATTCAGGGCAATCTTGTGAAATGACACAAGATTTAGATTTAGGACTTCAATATCCAATAGATCAAAATAATACAAGTTTAGATGATTTTATAGACTTTACATTTCCGTATTTACAAAGTTGGCTAGTACCTCTTGCAATGCATTCAGGATTAATTAATAATAGCAACTATGATACTACAGGAAAAAGTGCAAATTTTGCATATTCAGTTATTAAAGATGCAATGTCAGATATTACAATAAATAGGTATGACCTTAATACTTGTACATTAAAAACTAGATATCAAGAATATGATGTGCAAACATACCAAAGAACAATAAAAAGATATGAATATGGAGCTGAAAAAAAAATTGGAACGACTATAGTGGAAGATTGGCATATTACAAATACAGAACATGTAAATACTAGGCTTGATAGTTCTGGAAATATAAATCCAATGCTTGAAGAAGAAGTAAGTAAGACTACAACTACAGTTCAAGAATATTATATAAAAGAGGCACTAACTTTTGATGTAAAGATATCTAATGTATTTAATTATATACAGTATAGCGATGAAGAAGTAAATAATAGAGTTGAAGGTGGA
>CAYSKD010000061.1:0-6110 GCA_964431665.1 uncultured Clostridium sp. | reverse complement strand
TTTAATAAACTTAAATTATGAGTAATAATACAAAAGTTATAATTCAAAATTTTATAATAAACATAGTAATTGTTCATATTAATTCCTCCTCTAGTTAGAATCCGACTTTTTTTATTTTTTTAATTATAACATCATAATATCTAGGTGTCAATAAATCTGTACTAAAAGTCATATTATTATGACTAAATAGCTTGACAACATTGACTAAATATTGCTATATTGAATAAAATGTGATAGAATACGTAAAAAGTCTAGGTGGTGTAGGATGCTTAATGAATTTTTAGAAAATTGTTTTGATAATGCGATTAGTTTAAAAAAGAAATTTAAAATAACAGAAAAAAAAGAATGGAACAGTCTAATTGTTATATTAGAATTAAATGTACAAATAGGACATTATACCTCATTATTAAGTAATAATAAATATACTATAGAAAAAGGTAGAAAAATTAATAATAAAGCTGATGAACTCTCAGATATTTTATTACAATTATGTGCTTTATGCTGGAAGCTTAAAATAAAAAAACAAGATATTATCTTGGAAGAATATAATTTTAATGATGAGTTTTACGCTATATTAGATTTGCAAACTTTATTGGGTCAAGTTAGTGAGGTATTATTAGAAGATACACAATATAGACATTATAAACCAAGATACAGTTTTAAAAATCATATCGCTTTTTTATTGGAAAAGATAAGTAAAATGTTCTCTATTGTTATTAAGATTTGCGAAATAAATAAATTTAATGTTGTAGATGAATTTAATGTAATGTGTAAAGATGCTAATAATTTTTTAGATACATTTGTTAGGAGTGAATAATAATATGTTTCAATATCCAATAATAGATTTGCATGCTACGTGGTTAGTTATAAATGGAATACAAGGATGTCCAAATAGATGTAAATATTGCTTTTTAAATGGAGTTGATTTAACTGGAAAAAGGCCAATTGTATTAGTTCAGCCTAAGGAGGCTGTAAGACTATTAAAGAAATCCCAATACTTTAATGAAGAAATTCCAATATGTATAGGAACTCAAACTGATATTTTTTCAACTCCAACAAATATTGAATATGCTATAAATTTGTTAAAAGAACTTGATAAAAATTTAGTTAATAATCCTATAATATTCATAACTAAATGTTCAATACCACAATATTTTATTGATGTTATAAACGAATACAAGAAAAAACAGCATAAATTTATATTTTTCTTAAGTTATTCTGGTTTAGAAAAAGATATAGAAAGAGGAATTAGTCGAGAAAAAATTAAAAATAATTTTATAACTCTTCATGATAATAATATTGATATAATACATTACTGGCGACCATTTGTACCTCAAAATTCTACTAAAGAAAATATATTAGAAGTTTATAATTTCGTTAAAAATTATGCTAAAGCTTCAGTCGCTATAGGATTGAAAGTGCAAGAAAATTTTGTAAAAGAATTAGATTTCTGGGAAGAATTAGATAATATTCCTAATATTTGTGAAACAGAAAGTGTATGGTCTAAAAATGGTTATGATTATATATGGGGAGAAAATAGTTTAATTGATAAGGATTACCCTATATATCAAACCACTTCTTGTGCTTTAGCTTATGTATTACATTCATGTGATAGAAATGCTTTTTTTAATAGTGATACATGTAAAAAATTAAATAAGTGTCCAATGTCACAAAGAAAAATATGTAAAACCCATATAAAGAATAATGATATATCAGTAGGTTATGTGTTTGATTTGCTATATAAAATAAAAAATAATGTGGATAAAAATAGCATAAAAATAAGTATCGATAAAGAAAAAAATCTAATATATATAGATGGAGTAGAATTGAATATGAAAGAATTTACTTATTTAACACAAATCACTCGTTGTAGTATAAGAGCTAAAAAGAATAAAAATGATTATTATTGGAATACATCAGTCAATGATGCAAAACAAGTATTTATATAAGGAGATATTATGATAAGAAAAGCGATAATTCCTATTGCAGGATACGGGACACGTATGTTACCAGCAACACTTGCTGTACCCAAGACAATGTTAAATGTTTTTGATAAACCAGTTATTGAATATATTATAGATGAAATAATGAAAGCTGGTATTACAGAAATACTTCTTATAACAAATTTAGGCTCTGACATCTTAGAAAAACAATTTTCAAGAAATTATGAATTAGAAGGATTTTTACAAAGTAATGGAGAACTTACAATGTTAAAAGATTTAAAAAATAGATTTCAAGGAATTAATATCTACTTAAAAAAAGCATCTACCAATTCTAGTTTAGCAGAAAGTATTTTAGATGCTAAGGGGTTTATAGGTAATGAATCTTTTTTATTAGTTTTGGGTGATGAAATTTTTTCTGATTCATGTTCAAAATTATTAGTAGATAAATATAATGAATTAAAAACTCCAATAGTTGCTGTAAAATCTGTAGAAAAAAAACATATAAATAATTATGGAATTGTTGAAGTAAAGCAATATAAAGATGATTTATATATAATTGAAAAAATGATTGAAAAGCCAAATATAAATGAAACAGATTCAAATATTGCTATAATTGGCAGGTATATATTAAATTCAAGTGTATTTGATTCAATAGAGAATTAATTAAAAAACTCAAGCCAACCTAATTTTACTAAAGCATTACAAAGCACTAAAGAAATAAAGTTTGCTTTAAATGTAAATGTGGATAGATATGACTGTGGTAATAAGTTAGGCTTACTAAAAGCTAATATAGAGTTTGCATTAAAAGATAATTTTTTAAAAAATGATGTGGGTAAATCTTTAAAAGATTTAAATAAAAGATATAAATTATAAGGAGTATGATTTAACTATGGAAGATATATGTGTTATGTTGGATGGATATAAATTTAATTATAGAGTAGCAGCTATAATTAAAAAAGATGATAAAATTTTGTTACACAAAAGCAAGAAAGATGATTTTTATGCAATACCAGGTGGACGTGTGAAAGTTGGAGAATCATCTATTAAAACTTTAAAAAGAGAATTTATGGAAGAAACTGGAAAAAATATTAATGTAAAAAATTTTATAGGCTTAGTTGAAAATTTTTTTGAATATAATGGTAAAAAATATCATGAGATAATGTTTCTTTTCAATGTAGAGTTTGTTGATAATAATTTATATAATGGTGAAAAAATTATAGGATTAGAAGACAATGGTAAAATAGAATTTATCTGGAAAGATATTAATGAATTAGAAAAGTTAGATGTAAGACCTGTATTTTTAAAAGAAAAATTATTAAAATCTGAAGAAATAGGTCATATTATAAATGATATGTTGTAATAATAAAAAAATATATAATACATCTCAAATGTTAGAAAAATCTAACTGTGGAGATGTAGTTATATATATAATAGGAAAGTCATACTAAATAATTTGAAAAGGTATACATAATTATCCAAAAAATGGACACAAAAAATGAGCTAAAGCATAGGGCAGTTTTAGCTTACGTAAACTATAGTGAATTAAATAATGATCAATCCTTGTAAATGTGGTGATATCCTCTTTTTGATTTGTAGTCGATAGGTACACATTTATCAAAGCCACATTTAGAACAAATAGTATAAGGAGGAGTAGAAATAGGTAAGTCATTTAATTCATCTTCTTGTTTAAATTCTAAAACAGCTTCAATAGGTGTGTAAAATTGAAATTTTATTCTGCGACAGATTTATATAAAAGCCACTGATTATTAATACATATAGCATCAATATACTTACCATCAAAATTAACTGAAGATGGCATAATTTTATTTTTAGGAGTATTTGATTTAAAGTATACATTTTTTATATCCGCACAACCATACGAACCATGTTCATAAAATGTAAAAGTATTTCCCATGAAGTTAAATTCTAAGTCATCTTTTGCATATCCATATCTACTATATTGATATGTTAAGTTCTGTCTAATATTAATTTTTAATATAAGTGGTTCGCTATCTATCATTTCCCAAAGATTATTAAAATTTGTTTGATATTCGTATCGTTTTTCTTTTAAATTTTGTTCAAAATATTCATTAAAATCACCATCAAATTTATACGCTGTAATTGTTTGATCCTCACAAGTTATATATAATTTAGGTTCTCCTAATTGTGCATCTTCATCATAAATATCAACATTACTATTATTTAACTCTTCATTTCCTGTAGTATTATTAGTATTTTTATCCTGTGAGATTTTATTTACAAATAATAAAAACAATATAGCAACTATTATAACAATAAAAGTTATAATTAATTTTTTTATAAAATTTTTGTTCATGTTTTCACTTCTTTCTTTATTTTATATATAGAGCTACACGAAAGCCCATAAGATATATATTTTCTGAATGATCAGGTAAGGAATACGCCCTCATAGATGCAGATGCTTTTGCATTATTACCCATTTCATACATTCCACCTCGGCATATTCTATATTTATTTTTATAAGCTTCCATAGTCCATTCATATACGTTGCCAGCTAAATCATATATGTTTTTTACTGAATTGTTAGGTGTGTTTTCAATATCTGTGCCTGTTAGTTGGACTGATTGCTTTGCATAATATCCCATATTGGTACTATCTTCTATATATTTTGTATTGGTATATGGGTTTTCTATATCACTAATAAATTCCATAACTAAATCCCATTGAACACCATAACATAAGGTAGATATAACACCTGTGTCGTTTGTTAGATTACTAGGTAATCCAAATGTTGATAATTTATCAACATTTGGATACATAGAACGTGCAACTTTCACTGCACCATTTGCTGTATCACTACCTTGTACACCATCTAAGGCATAATCATATGAAGATCCCCATCTTACACCTTTCCAAACAATAGCTCCTTTTTTTGATATTGGGTGTATAGAGCCATTTGTAGTGTGTCTTTTTGAGAAATCTTCTATACCAGCCTCATATCTTGCTATATAAAATCCTTGATATTTTTGAACACTTTTGTATAATTCTTCAGATTCAGTCGTTGTATTAATATTATCAGCTTCATAGCAATTATTAAGGAATTCTTGTTGCTTTCCTTCGTAATATCCTTCTTTCTTTTCAAAAGAATTCAAGTCTTTTACTGGAATCCATACAAACTGATTACCTTTTGTATCTTCAATAACAAGACCGTCATTCCATCCTATAGGATTGTTACACTCATCAAGTTTCCAACTTGCTGTTTCAGTTTCAACTTTTGTAAATCCTTCAGGAATAATAGGGTTATTATAATATGTACTCTTTGTATTATCATAGTTATTATCCTCTACATTATTGTCAGTTGTGTAATTATTATTGACATTACTATATATATTAACATCTTGAGTAGTTTCATTATCCATATCGTTACTTCTAATAAGTATTATTACGAAGATTGTTATTATCATGAAAGAAATTAACGCCAAGTATATAATCTTTTTTTTATTCATAATAAAATTATCACCTATATGTATTATATAATTGTTTATGCAAAAAGTCAAAATATTATTTGTATTTGTTAAGATATATGAAAGAATTAAAAAAAGAAATAATAAAAGTTGCAGTGGATAAGCTAAATGATCCTGGGGTAATCTTAGGGGTAATCTTACAGTACAGAATATAGCAAAAGCTTTAAAAATGGGAGAAAACAAAGCAAATGAGGTATTTAGAAGAAAGGTTTTTCCATCAGTAAATAGATGTTAAAATTACATTAAATACATATACATCTGTATTTAATGAATTTAAAGAAAGTGAAGTTGATAAAGTTAGTAAATACTTATATAGAAAAAATACTTAAAAGTAAAGAGTTGGAATGCTAAAAAGTAAATAATAGGAAATTTTTAAGGAGATTTAAAAAGTTTTTATAGAAAATAATAAAATAGACAATACTAAACAATGCCCGATTTTAAGCTTTTCTATGGGATTTTAAAAATAAAAAAAGTAGGCTAAAAGCTTACAAAGATTGGTCGAGGCGGACGCTTGGGTTGATGCTGTATGCCTTGAAATAAGCTAATCTCAAAATTAGCTGTCAAGCAGTTCGTAAGCAGTTACTCAAAAGTGGCTGAGAAAGGCTAACAAAGGCTATAATGCAGTTGAAAAATTTGAGGAAGGCTTAATAAATTTTTTGTAATA
>CAYSKD010000060.1:0-6210 GCA_964431665.1 uncultured Clostridium sp. | reverse complement strand
ATCTATCAAAGCTTTAAAATTTGCTAATTCTTCTTTTATAATTGTAATGTTAATATTAACAGTCTCATTAAAATTACTATTAAAATCACTAATAACATTATTCTTTATATAATCATTTATAATGTTATTTACAATTTCAAAATCTTTATACATTATATTAAATTCATATTTAACTAAAGTATGTATCTTTTGCTTTAAGCAAAGATTTTTAGCTTCCTTAAAAGCATTAAAATATGTACGAGCGAGTAATCCGACGCCAAGCAATGTTCCTCCAAAATATCTTACAATTACAACGCAAATATTAGATATATGTTCTTTATCTAAAAACTCATATATAGCTCTAATAGCACTTCCTTGTGGTTCACCATCTTCAGATAAATTAACAACTATATTATTATTTTCTATATAGGAATATATATAGACAATATGTCGTGCGTTTTTGTTTTTAGACTTAATAACATTTATATATTTAAGTGCATCTTCTTTAGAATATATGTTACTAAATATATAGCAAAAAAATTTAGATTTTTTTTCTTCTACATATCCTTCAGCTATTTCTCCATACTCACCAATATAATTATCCTTATTTTTATTAATATAAAAAAACAAATTTTTTTCCAAAGTATCCTCCAAATTATAAAAAGAGAAGTATGATAACCCCTCTTTTATTTTATATATTCATATTTAGGCTTTTCTTTTCCTGATACTACCCCTTTTGTTATTATGCATTTTGTTATATTTTTATTTGATGGAACTTCATACATAGCATCCATCATAATATCTTCAAGAATAGAACGCAATCCTCTTGCACCTGTTTTTCTTTCAAGTGCTTTATCAACAATATCTTCGAGCGCATCTTTTCTTATTACTAAATCTACATTATCCATTTTAAATAGCTTAGTATATTGTTTCAAAAGAGCATTCTTAGGCTTTGATAATATATCTATTAAAGCTTCTCTATTTAAATTATTTAAATTAGTAATAATAGGAAGTCTACCAACTAATTCTGGTATTAATCCATATTTTATTATATCATGTGGTTGTACATTTTCAAAAATTTTACCTATATCAATATCTTTTTTGGGTTGTATATTAGCTCCAAAGCCCATTGTTTTAGTTTCAATTCTATTTTGAATAATTTTTTCAAGTCCATCAAAAGCCCCACCACATATAAATAAAATATTAGTAGTGTCTATTTTTATATATTCTTGTTGCGGATGTTTTCTACCACCTTGAGGTGGAACATTGGCAACAGTTCCTTCAATAATTTTTAATAAGGCTTGTTGTACACCTTCGCCACTTACATCACGAGTTATAGAAGGATTTTCAGATTTTCTAGCTATCTTATCTAATTCATCTATATAAATTATACCTCTTTCAGCTTTTTGAATATCAAAGTTAGCAGCTTGTATTAACCTTAGTAATATGTTTTCTACATCTTCACCTACGTATCCAGCCTCTGTTAATGTAGTAGCATCTGCAATTGCAAAAGGCACATGTAGTATTTTAGCTAATGTTTGTGCAAGTAAAGTTTTTCCACATCCTGTTGGACCTAATAAAAGAATATTACTTTTTTGTATTTCTACATCATCTATTTTGTCCATATTTTTAATTCTTTTATAATGGTTATATACAGATACTGCTAGAACTTTTTTTGCATTTTCTTGACCTATAACATATTGATCTAAGACATTTTTAATTTTCTCAGGTGATGGCAACTCACCATTTTCAATAAGTTCTTTATTACTGTTATGCTCCATTTTCATATCGACATCTATATCATGCATAATTTTATAGCAAGTGTCAACGCACTCATCACATATAAGGATACCATCTGGACCTTCAATTAATTTATTTACTTCCGGTCTTAATCTACCGCAAAAGGAACAAAAAATAAAATTTTCATCAGAAGTAAATTCATCATTATTACCATTATCGTTTTTACTCTTTTTTCCCATTTACTTCTCCTTATTAATCTCTGCAATATTTGTCATTATTGAATCAATCAAACCATAATCCTTTGCTTCTTGTGCAGATAAAAAGTTATCTCTATCAGTATCTTTTTCAACTTGCTCTAATGGTTTACCTGTTCTTTCACTTAATATTTTATTTAATTGCTCTCTTGTTTTTATAATAAAATCTGCATGTATTTTTATATCACTAGCTTGGCCTTGAGCTCCACCTAATGGTTGGTGTATCATTATTGTAGAATTTGGTAAAGCATATCTTTTGCCTTTAGCACCAGCAGCAAGTAAAAAAGCTCCCATTGATGCAGCCATACCAACACATATAGTTGAAACATCTGATTTTATATATTGCATTGTGTCAAATATACCCATTCCAGCAGTAACAGAACCACCAGGACTATTTATATACAAGTATATATCTTTTCCAGGATCCTCTGCATCTAAAAACAAAAGTTGAGCTATTACTAATGAAGCTGTTACATCATTAACTTCATCACTTAAAAATATTATTCTTTCTTTTAAAAGTCTTGAATAAATATCATAAGATCTTTCACCTTTACTAGTTTGTTCAATTACCATAGGTACTAAACTATTACTTAACATATTATAATTCCTCCTTATATATAACTATTTCTCTATAACACTATCAATAACAATATTTCTAGTCTTATCCATTTTTAATTGATTTCTTACATAGTCTCTTGCATTTTCATTTTTCTTTGTACTTGCTATCTTTTCTTCAGATGCTCCTTCAAACAATTCTTCAATTCTTTTATCAATTTCTTCGTCTTCAATTTTAATATCTTCTATACTATCAATATAATTTAAAGCTGTTTCTAGTTTTATATCATTAACTGCTTGAGGCTTTAAGTTTTCTTTAAATTGTTCAATTGTTTGATTAATATATTTACAATATATTTCTAAACTTAATCCTTGATGTGATAAGTTATGATTATACTCATTAGCCAAACTTTCAACACGACTACTTATTAATTCTTCTGGAATATCAACTTCAGTATTCTCTAGTAATTTTTGTATTGCTTGATATTCCTTATCTGATTTTGCTTGAGTTTCTTTTCTTTCCTTTATTTTAATACTTAAATCTTTTTTATATTCATCTAAAGTTTCAAAGTCTGAAACATCTTTTGCAAATTCATCATCTATTTCTGCTAAATCTTTTGCCTTTATACTAATTAATTTAACTTTAAACATAGCCTCTTTATTAGCTAAGTCTGCTGCATGATAATCTTCAGGAAATTTAACATTAATTTCCTTTTCTTCTCCTATATTCATTCCTATAAGTTGCTCTTCAAATCCAGGAATAAACTGACCACTACCAATAGTTAATTCAAAGTTCTCGCCTTTTCCTCCTTCAAAAGCAACACCATCAACAAAGCCTTCAAAATCTATTGTAGAAATATCTTTATCTTGTAAAGCTCTATTATCTATACTAATGATATTAGCATTTTTATCTCTTATAGATTCAAGTTCGTGTTGTATATCTTCTTCAGTTACTTCTGTATTAAATTTATTGATTTCTAATTCCTTATATTTAGAAACTGTAGCTTTTGGTAGTTCACAAAAAGTTATAGTATATACAAGACCTTTTTCTTTACCAATTTCTTTAATATCTAATTTAGGTTCTGTTACAGGTTTTAAGCTATTTTCTTCAATAGCCTTTTGATATTTTTCATCTACAATATCATTAATTACTTCATCATATAGTATATTCTCACCATATATTTTTTCTACTACACTTCTAGGTACTTTACCATTTCTAAATCCTTGTACTTTGAAATATTTTGCATTTTTCTTAAAAGTAGCATCTAGAGCTTTATTAAATTCTTCTTTATCCATAGTAAATTCTAAAACTACTTTTGAATTTTCTTGTTTTTCAACTTTTACATTCATTTTAATTCCTCCAACTTAATATATATGATTATTTTAACTTCTATATTATATCATAAAACTCATATTTTTCAAGTTTTTTACTAAAATTTGGTTGTTTTAGTAAAATTTTAAAAGCTCTGAAAAATTTTTAGTTTATATATGAGCTATAATCATAAAAATCAAAAACGCTAAGATTACATTTGTAAAATCAACGTTTCTTTTTTTATATGAAAGATTGTTTTGAATAATATTTTTAATTAAATTTTATTTTCCTAAATAATCTTCAATTATTTTATAAAGCCATGCGGAAGATCCTGTATACCAAGTCCAACCACCTCTACCCATATGCTCTGGATTAGAGTATATATCAGCAGCTACAACATATGGTTCAACCATATATGTATTAGCCTTTTCTTTTGTATCAGAATGTGAAATGGGATTTAACATATTTAATATTTCCATAGCTTTTTCATCTTTTTTTAGTTCAAAATATGCTTTAGCAAGCCAAGTAGCCCCATGAGTATATTGGCCTCCATTTTCACGAGTACCTGGTACATATGCTTTTATATATCCTGGATTATTCTTTGGCTTATCAAACGCTGGATATAATAATTTAACAATCATATGCTCTTTATCGACTAGATATTTTTCTGTTGTAGTTAAAGCTATTTCTAATTCATCTTGTATATCTTTGTAGTCTTTCATTGAAATAACGGCCCATGCTTGTGATATAAGGTCAATCTTACATTCGTTATTCTGGTTAGAGCCTAAAACTTCACCATTTTCAAAAAATGCTCTTACAAAATGGTCACCATCCCACGCATTTTCAATAATGCTATGTTTAAACAAATGTCTATATTTTTGAGAACATTTTATCATTTCATCATCATTTTTTATCTTTGCTAAATCTTCAAAGCGCTTTAGTACATCCATCATAAATAACGTAAGCCAAACTGACTGACCACGTATATTACTAAAACCATCATTCCAGTCTCCATCCCCTATATCTAATAACCCATTTTTATCACTTATTCTTGATAGTGAATACATAATTGCTTTTTTAGCATGATTATACACGCTATCTTTTACATCTATATTTTCAAACTTATCATATAACTCTCTAAAATTTCCCATAGGCTTATCTTCAAGATAATTAGTTTCAACATCGAGTATAGATATATCTTTTGTTTTTTTAATATATTCACTAAGTACGTATGGAAGCCATAAATAATCATCACTAAAATATGTCCTAATTCCAGAATTGTTATAATCATGCCACCAATGAAGGACATCTCCTTTTTCAAATTGCTTAGATGAATGTAAAATTATTTGACTTCTAGCCTTCTCTGGCCATGAAGACATAATAGCAAGACAATCTTGCAATTGGTCTCTAAAACCAGTTGCTCCACCTGACTGATAAAAGGCGCTTTTAGCAAATAATCTACATACAATAGTTTGATAAAGCAACCAACCATTAGCCATAATGTTTAAATATTCATTTTTGGTATCTATGTTGCGTACTACTTTATCTCTCCAATATTTTTTATTATCATTATATGAAGAAATAATTGCCTCTTTAGTAGAATATTTATTTAATATATAATCAATATATCCGCTCTTAGTATTATCATATGCACCAAGAATAACAGCAAAACTTTTAGAAGAATTAGCTCTTAAAAATATATCTATATTGACTGTATAACTATCTTCATCATATGTAACTTTAATATCATCATCTTTAAGCAAAATAGTTACAAAAGACTCAATATTGCTAAATTCAAAACTATATGGGTTTTTAAATTTCATATAATCATTTTCTGCTTTGCAAAGAATATAATTTTGATTAGTATCCTTTGCTACACCTAAGCTTAAATCTAAAGAATATTTTATATTTACATTTTTATCTTCACCATAATCATTAACAAGTTCAATTAACTGTATTTTAATGTCATCATTTTCTGGTATAAAAATATCCATAGATTTTTTTAAATAATCTTCTTCCTCAAGTACTCTTACATACCCAAAGCCATAAATTAAGTTATAATCTTTATCAAATATACCTTCAAATTTTTCTCCTGGTGTAAAGCTTATCCAATCATTACACCAGTTGGTAATTTTATATTCTCTACTATTTTTAAAATATGTATAAACTGTACCATAAGTAGAAATAATTGAACCAAATCGTTCATTAGCAATAACATTACACCAAGGAAGAGGTGTATTCGTGTTAAATATATGGTATTCATCTCCCTTTTTATTAAAGCCACCATACGTATTAAACGCTATTAAATTTGATGTATTCATATTATTCTTCACTATTTACACCTTCCTTTCTCATATTATCTTTTTCTTC
>CAYSKD010000059.1:0-6229 GCA_964431665.1 uncultured Clostridium sp. | reverse complement strand
CAACAGTAAAATGGCTAGAAAAAAATTATCCAGGTATAAGCGAAGATAGTACAGGTTATGGCAATTATGACACGGGTTCTGTTATACAAACTGGAAGTAATGATAGTTATAAATTAAATAATATATATGATATGGCAGGAAACCTTATGGAATGGACAATGGAAGCTTACCATACTATGAGAGTTTTGCGAGGATTTAGGTATTCTGCGGGTTATTCAGCTTCGTTAATATCATATAGAACGTATCATGAAACTACAGACAAAAATTTTGCAGGGTTTCGCATAGCTCTTTATATAAAATAAAGAAAATTTTATATTTAAACAATTGTAACATTGCTTAAATTTGTAGAAAAGTTATACAGCTACTTGACAAAAGCTAACTTGTAATGTATAATAGGTGTAAAGTATTTTTGCTTTACACTTGTTTTTGTATGATATTTTGGAGATAAAAATGGGAAAAAATTTAGAATTAATAGAATTATATGATATATATAGTAAATTATTAACAAAGAAACAGCAAGAAATATTTAGCCAATATTATTTGTATGATTTATCATTAAGAGAAATAGCAGAAAATAAAGAAATATCATATCAGGCTGTAAGGGATAGTTTACAAAAAAGTATGGAAATGCTTGAAAGTTATGAAAATATTATGCATATGAAAAAATTATATGATAATAATTTAAAACTTGAAAATATAATTAAAAATTCAAATGATTTAAACTTAAAAAGACAAGAAATGCTAGAAATTTTAAATTCGAACAAAGATAGTGAGGATGATATATAATGCTTGAAAGTTTATCTGATAAATTACAAAATATAGCAAAGAAATTAAAAGGTCAAGCTAGAATAACTGAAAAAGAATTAGATATGATGCTACGTGAAGTTAAATTAGCTTTATTAGAGGCAGATGTTAATTATAAAGTGGTAAAAGATTTTATAGCAAAAATAAGACAAAAGGCTTTAGGGGAAACAGTTATGAAATCTTTAACTCCAGGTCAACAGGTTGTAAAAATAGTAAGAGAAGAATTAACTACATTACTTGGAGATACACAGGCAAAACTAAATATTGCAGTTAATCCTCCAACAGTTATAATGTTAGTTGGACTTCAAGGTAGTGGTAAAACTACACTTTGTGCTAAATTAAGTAATTATCTTAGAAAAAACGGTAAAAAACCTTTAATGGTTGCATGTGATGTATATAGACCTGCCGCAATAAATCAACTTGAAACCCTTGGAAAGAGTTTAAATGTTGATGTATATAGTAATAAAGAATCAAAAGATGTAGTAAGTATTGCAAAAGAGGGAATAAAAACAGCATTATCTAAATTATGTGATGTAGTTATAATAGATACAGCTGGTAGACTTCAAATAGATGATAATTTAATGCAAGAATTAGTTAATTTAAAAAAAGAAGTAAAGCCACATGAGATAATGTTAGTTGTTGATAGTATGACTGGTCAAGAGGCGGTAAATGTTGCCCAAAAGTTTAATGAAATAGTTGGTATAGATTCAATAACTATGTCAAAACTTGATTCTGATACTCGTGGAGGAGCTGTACTTTCTGTAAAGAGCATAACAAATAAGCCAATTAAATTTGCATCTGTAGGTGAAAAGTTAAGCGATTTAGAACCATTTTATCCAGATAGGATCGCTTCACGTATTTTAGGTATGGGTGATGTATTATCTATTATAGATAAAGCAGAACAAGCATATGATGAAGAACAAGCAATTGAACTAGAAAAGAAAATGAGGAAAAACCAATTTACTTTAGACGATTATTTAGACCAAATGAAAAAAATAAAGAAAATGGGCTCATTTAAAAGTATATTATCAATGCTTCCAGGAATTCCAAAAGAAATAAGGGATGCAGAGTTTGATGAAAAACAACTAGATAGAATAAATGCAATTGTTACATCAATGACTAAAGAAGAAAGAAGAAATCCTAAAATTCTTAATGCATCACGTAGAATAAGAATTGCTAAAGGCAGTGGAAATACTGTTCAAGATATTAATAGGTTTATGACTCAATTTGAACAAATGCAAAAAATGATGAAATCAATGATGTCAAATAAAGGAAAATTTGGTGGCATGAAAATGCCTAAATTTTAAATATGTATATAATGAATTTACATTGTAAGGAGGTGAGCAATATGGTAAAAATAAGACTTAGAAGAGATGGTTCTAAAAAAGCACCATATTATACTATTGTTGTAGCAGATTCTAGATATCCAGCAGATGGAAGATTTATAGAAAAAGTTGGAACATATAATCCAATGACTGAACCATCACAATTAAATATTGATTCTGAAAAAGTTTTAGAATGGATTAAGAAAGGCGCAAAGCCTACTGATACAGCTCTATCACTTATAAAAAGAGCAGGAATAGAAATATAGGGGGAACTTAAATGTATAAAGAATTATTAGAATATATTGTAAAAAACCTTGTAACTAATCCAGAAGATATTGAAATAAGAGAAGTTCAAGTTGAAAATAGGCTTGTACTAAAACTTAAAGTAAATAAGCAAGATATGGGTAGAATTATTGGAAAAGAAGGTAGAATAATACGTTCTATTAGGGAAATAATCTATGCATATGCTATGAAAGATAATCAAAAAATTTCTGTAGATGTTGAAGAAAATAATAAAGGTGAAGACTAATATATGAAAAGTATTTTGATAGGTCAAATTATAAATACTCATGGAATAAAAGGCGAAGTTAAGGTTTATCCATATACAGATGATATATATAATTTAACAACTATGAAAGAGCTGTATTTAGATGAAAAACTAACAATTAAATATAATATAACTAATTGTAGAGTTCATAAAGATATGCTTATTGTTAAATTCAAAAACGTTGATACTATAGATGATGCACTAAAATTAAAAACTAAATATGTATATATTGATAAATCAACTTTAAAAGAATTAGAAGATGATTGCTATTATATTGATGATTTACTTGATATAGATGTATTTGATGAAAAAAGTAATGAATTTATTGGAAAAATTTCATATGTTTTTAATACGGGTGCAAATGATATTTATGAAATATTAAAAAAAGATAATACAAAAGTATATATTCCAGCTATACATCAAGTTATAAAAAAAGTAGATATAGCAAATAAAAAGATGTATGTTGAGATAATGGATGGGTTGTTATGATAAAGTTTATTGTACTTACTTTATTTGAAGAAATGTTTAAAAGTTTTGTTAATACTAGTATTATAAAAAGAGCTATAGATAATAAACAAGTAGAAATAAAGACTTTAGATATTAGAAATTTTACAAGTGACAAACATAATAGAGTAGACTTTCCACCTTATGGTGGAGGTAATGGTATGATAATGTCATGTGAACCTTTAAGTAAGGCTTTAGATTTTGCAATAAATAACTATATAACAACAGATTATAAAGTTATATATATGTCTCCTAGAGGAAAAGTTTTAAACTATGAGTTAGTTAATAATTTTTTAAATCTTTCAAAAGAATATATTATTATTTGTGGACACTATGAAGGTATTGATGAACGTATTATTGAAGAATATAACGTTTTAGAAGTATCTATTGGTGATTATGTATTAACTGGTGGTGAACTTGCAAGTCAAGTGTTTATGGATTCAATTATTAGATTGATTCCTGGTGTATTATCTGACGGTTCTTTATTAGAAGAGTCGCATACTAATACATTGTTAGAGTATCCACAATACACTAAACCATATAAATTTAGAGACAAAGTAGTACCAGAAATTTTAGTATCTGGAAATCATCAAAAAATAGCAGAGTATAGAAAAAATGAATCTATTAGAATAACTAAAAAATATAGATTAGACCTTTATAACAAATATCTAAAAGAAATAAAAAACAATGAAAATGATTATAAATCATAAAGTAAATAAGATGTAAATCTTAAAATATATTATAAGATAGGAGGGAAAAAACATGGACATATTAAAAGCAATAGAATCTGAATATAAAAAAGAAAATATTGATAAATTTAATATCGGTGATACAGTAGATGTGCACGTAAAAATTAGTGAAGGTAACAGAGAAAGAATACAAATATTTACAGGTACTGTTATTAAACGTCAAAATGCTGGAATTAATGAAACTTTTACCGTAAGAAAAATATCTAATGGTGTAGGAGTTGAAAGAACTTTTCCAGTTAATTCACCAAAGATTGCTAAAATCGAAGTTAAAAGAGTTGGTAAAGTTAGACGTGCTAAATTATACTATTTAAGAGATAGAGTTGGTAAAGCAGCTAAGACTAAAGAAAAAATTGAACAATAATTATATAAAAAAGGAAGTAGATAATAATATACTACTTTCTTTTTTGTTGTAATTTGCGATGAAAAAAATATCGAAAAATGTTTACTAATACTTAAATATATTGTATAATGTGTATTAAATAAAATGATTAAAATAAATAAGCACGGTAAGTATAAAAATTGTTTAAAGTTTATGATAAATTTTGAAAATGGAAGTAGGAATGATAAAATAGTCATGTTGATATATAGTTAATATCTAGTATGGTAAGAAGAATATGTAACTGTTTTCGATATTTAAAAGGAAATGAAAATATGGTTAAATCAGTTGTATATAAAGGAGTCGCTTAGAAAAGTTATTAAATATTTTGATAAGATTAAAGGAAAGGATAATAATAATGAATAGAATGAATAAAAAACAATTATTACAATTAATCGAAACATTAAAAATAGATAAGAATGAATATTGGATACTATCATCAGGTGCATTAACTCTAAGAGGAATATATCCAGATGCAGGAGATTTAGATATTGCTGTTACAAATAAAGGATTAGAACAATTAAAAAGTAATTATAATTTGCAGCCTAAAAATAATGGTTGGTACATTGTTAATGAAAAAATTGAGTGCGTTTGTGATGGAGAAAAAAGTGATTTGAAATATCAGCCGGAATTGGTCAACGGAATATACGTGCAAAACATTCATGAATATTTAGAATATTTATATAATAGTTCAAGGCAAAAAGATAAGGATAGAATTTTATTAGTTGAAAGTTATATAAAAAATTTAAATAGTATAAATGATAAAAGTTTTTAATACATAATTAAGAAGAAATGGGGAGAGATTTTAATATGAAAGTTGATGAATTAAGAAAAATAATAAAAAAATATAATATAGATGAAAAAGAAAAAATAATTGTTGAATTATATAAAAAAATTCCTAAAAGTATAAAGGAAGATTATGATATTGATGGGTATATAAATGAATTAAATAAAACAACTAAAAAAGAAGATAGCCAGGAATCTTTTGAGCAATTAGAAAAAGAAATAGAATATTTTTTAGATTGTGCTTGGGATAATTTGTATTGTAAACCTAATAGGATAATACCCAAAAATGAAAGAAGTAAATGGAGATTTAAAGTAAAAAAATTTTATAAAAAATTAAGCAATGTCAAAGTAAACTCTAAATATGGAAAAAAAGCAACAGAATTATTAAGTGAAATATATAAAACACTTAGTTATGGTACGAATTATTTGATTTTTACAAATTGGAATACATTTGGTGCAATACAAGTATCCCAGTCAGAATTTTTGGAAAATATAGTGGGTAGGATATTATATGACGGAATGTCTAAAGAAAATATAAGAAGTTGTATAGATTTATTAGAATGCCAATATGATCCTCAAGAATATCATGAAAATGTATTAATAACAATTTTAAATAGTTTAAACACTAATGATTCAAAATATTTAGCGATAGAATTATTTGAGGAAAAGGTTGAAAAGTGGAAAGAAAAATATAATAAAAAGCGAGATTACACTAATGAAGAGTACTTAAACTATTTTGTTAAATGTATAGTATATCTTTATTTTGAATTATATGAGGTTGAAAAAGGAATTAAATATTTTAAAAAACAATATATAGAACAGACACTAGATGTAAAGGAATATATGTTATTGGAAATAATTGAAAAATATGGCTTTTATAAAGAATGGATAAATGAGTATGAAAAAAATTTAGGTAAGATATCCTATAAAGATAGCTTAAAAGAAAAGTATAATAAATTAAAAGCAAAATATTAGTTATGATTTAAAAAATATTTTAACCATACTTAGCAAGAAGTCCCAACTTCTAAAGTGAGGATGAATTGCAAAAGAACTTAATGTATTATCTATTTAAATTGAAACAGAATTTTATCCACCTCCAGCAAGAAGACCCCCACTTCTAAAGTGGGGGATGAATTGC
>CAYSKD010000058.1:0-6252 GCA_964431665.1 uncultured Clostridium sp. | reverse complement strand
CCTCTATGAGAAGCATAGGCGGTGGGAGTATGTCACTATGCTATAATATTAACATCTATATTAAAAATAAAGGGGATTTTTATGAATAATAACGATATAACTAACAAATCAATATATGATATTTTAAAAGAAAGAGAATTAATAAAACAAATAACATTTGAAGATGAATTTAAAGAACTTGTAAATAGTCAAAAAACTCATGTATATTTAGGAATAGATCCTACAGCAGATAGTATACATATTGGACATTTTATACCGCTTATGATGTTGTCATATTTTCAAAAATGTGGTCATACTCCAATAATATTAATTGGTGGAGGAACAGCTTTTATAGGGGATCCAAGTGGAAAAACAGACATGAGACAAATGCTAAGTACTGAGCAAATATCAAAAAATGTAGATAATATTATAAAACAAGTAAGTAAATTTGTTTCTTTTGAAGGTGAAAACGCTGCAATAATTGTTAACAATGCCGATTGGATATTAGATTTAAACTATATGAATTTTATACGTACTTATGGAATTCACTTTAGTGTAAATAGAATGCTTTCAGCAGAATGTTTTAAACAACGTATGGAAAAAGGACTTACATTTTTTGAATTTAATTACATGCTAATGCAAAGTTATGATTTTCTACAACTATTTGAAAAATATGACTGTAAAATAGAAGTTGGCGGAGATGATCAGTGGTCTAATATGCTATCTGGTGTTGAATTAATTAGGAAAATACATAAAAATGGTAGTTTTTGTGTAACATGTCCTTTACTTTTAAATGCTGAGGGTAAAAAAATGGGCAAAACTGTAAATGGCGCTCTTTGGTTAGATGAAAACAAAACTTCACCTTACGAGTTTTACCAATATTTTAGAAATATAGCAGATAGCGAAGTAAGAGATGTATTAAAAATGCTTACTTATCTTCCAATGGATGAAATACAAAGACTATCTTCACTAAAAGGTAGTGATATTAATGAAGCAAAAAAAATTGCTGCTTTTGAAATAACTAAAATCATACATGGTGAAGAAGCTGCAAAAAAAGCTGAAAAAACTTCAAAGGAATTATTTGAAAACCAAAATAATGCTGAAAATATGCCTACTGTTAAAATAACTAAAACTGATCTTGTTAATAATCAAATATCACTTGTAGATGCTTTAATTGCAACTAATATAGCTTCATCTAAGAGCCAAGCTAGAACACTTATAGAACAGGGTGGTATATCAGTAAATGATGAAAAAATAACTGACATAAAATATAACATAAAATATGAAGATTTTACTAATGACTTTGTCATATTAAAAAAAGGTAAAAAAATTTTTATAAAAATATTATTAGTATAGGAGGATTTTATGCAATACTCTAAAGGTGAAGAAATATTTAATAGTGTAACTCATGGAATTGGTACCATATTCTCTATTGCAGCCTTAACTTTATTGATAGTCTTTTCTGCATTATATGGAAATGCTTGGCAAGTCGTAAGTGTGTCTATATATGGTGCATCACTCATAATACTGTATACTATGTCCACACTATATCATGCAATTACGAATGAAAAAGCTAAAAAAGTATTTCAAATATTTGATCATTCATCAATTTATTTGTTAATTGCTGGAACATATACACCATTTTGCCTTGTCATACTTAGAGAAGATAGTTATAAAGGATGGTTAGTATTTGCAATAATATGGGCTCTTGCAATATTTGGCATCGTTATGAGCTCGGTATTTCCAAGAAGATTTAAAGTATTAAATATAGCCTCATATATAGTTATGGGATGGGTTATAGCATTTGCTTTGCCAGATATGATTAGAATTCTATCAAATCTAAATTCTATTAATTGTATATACTTTCTTGTAGCAGGAGGAATATTTTATACTCTTGGAGTAATATTTTATGCAATTAAAAAAGTTCCATATTTTCACTCGATTTGGCATATTTTTGTGTTACTTGGAAGTGTATGTCACTTTATTTCAATATTTGTATATGTAATTTAACAAATAATTATAAAAGGATGAAAAACTATAAAATGTATGATATAGATAGGAAAGTCGACTGAAGCATGATAAAATTGGATAGAATGCTCATTCACTGGGTAGTATAATAATATATATTGTTTTTTAGGAGGTACTTATGATAAAAATAGCTTTTTTTGATACAAAAGATTATGACAAAACTTTATTTGAAAATTATAACAAAAATTATCCAAATATTGAAATTACATATTTGGAATCAAAACTAAACAAAGAAACTGCACCACTTGCAAATGGTTATGATGTAGTATGCATATTTGTAAATGATGTGGTTGATAAAGACACAATAGAAATTCTTGAAAAGATTAATGTAAAACTTATAGCACTTCGTTGTGCTGGTTTTAACAATGTTGATATTAAAAATATAGGTAACAAACTAAAAGTAGTTAGAGTTCCAGAATACTCCCCATATGCTGTTGCAGAACATGCTGTTGCTTTACTTTTAAGTATTGATAGAAAAATATATAAAGCATACCAAAGGACTAAAAAATATAACTTTAGTTTAAATGGCTTACTTGGATTTGATTTAAATGGAAAAACAGTAGGAGTTATTGGAACAGGAAAAATTGGTAGAGTATTTTGTAAAATAATGAAAGGCTTTGGTTGTAACGTTATAGCATATGATATATTTGAAAATAATGAGGCAGCTAAAGAAATAGGATATAAATATGTATCTCTTGATACTTTGCTTAAGTTATCTGATGTGATATCTTTGCACTGTCCATTAACTGAAGATACTAATAAAGTAATAAACAAAAAAACTATTGAAAAAATGAAAGATGGTGTCGTTATAATAAATACAAGTAGAGGCAAATTAATTGATACAGATAGTTTAATAGAGAAACTTTCAGAAGGTAAAATTGGCGGAGTAGGTCTAGATGTTTATGAAGATGAGGAAGAATTTTTCTTAAATGATATGTCTAACTCATATATTAGAGATAAGGATTTGTCTATACTTTTATCAATGCCAAATGTCGTTATAACTTCTCATCAAGCATTTTTTACTAAAGAAGCTTTAAATAAAATAGCAAACGATACATTTAAAAATATTAATGACATTTTTGAAACTGGCACATCAATAAATGAAGTAAAACAAAATAGTTGAATTTATTAAGATTCAACTATTTTGTTACTACTGAAACCCCACTATAATAATGCTTTAATATTTGTAAGTAAGAATACCCTGACTTAGCCATACCATTTGCACCATATTGACTCATTCCAACTCCATGACCATACCCCCTAGTAGTAAATGCAATACTATCTCCACTCTCTGATATATCGAAATCTGCAGATCTTAAACCTAATAATTGCCTAATTTCAACACCTGTAAATTCTTTACCACAAATTGTAATACTTTTTACTCTATCGCCTTCTGTTTTACTATTTATACTTATTTGTGATATAGAGGTTAATTGTACTCCTAATTTGCTTGATATTTCACTCATTGGAATAGTCTTAGTTTGTGAATATCCACTAATTCCAACATCCCATGGACTTTCTACACTTTTTAAATATGGAAATGAATTTCCCCATACATTTTCTGCGTTTTCAGTTCTACCATTACTTGTAGAAAAATATAGTGCTTCTATATATGAACCATTATACATTAAGCATTCACCTTTAGTTGCAATTACTGCATCCCTAATTTTGTTATAATACGTATCATATGAAGATCCCCATTTCTGTCTTAACTGTGTTTCAGTATTATACACTTGATCTGACGTGGTAGCTGATAATACTGCACCAGAGGCTGTTTTCTTTAACGCATATGTTCTTGCTGCTACCGCTTGTGCCTTTAATGCTTCAGTATTAAAAGATGCTGGCATTTCAGCTGCAACGACTCCAACAACATAATCCTCTAAAGTTATATCTATAACTTCTCCTGATGATAATCTTAACTTAATATTTTGACTTGGAATACTTGTTGATACACTTGAAGAACTGCTTTGACTATTATTGGTTTGAGTATTTGCAGAAGTACTACTTTGAGTTGTATTTTGAACATTTGAAGTTGAATTATTGCTATTTGACGTACTTGTATTATTACTTACAACATTGTTAGTTGAATTACTTATATTTTCATTTGAAGATTTATTTTCATTATTATTACTTACGGTTGATGCTTTAGCAGTAACTTCTGAGCTTGTATTTGTGGTTGTAACACTTTCTTGTGTTTTAATTTCTTCTTCCTCTTCTTTATCTTCAACATTATCATTAGAAGTTGCTATATCTACTTCATTGTTTTTTTGTGTTGTTATATCAATATTTTCTTCTTTTGAAACTTGAGCTATTTCAATCTCTTCTTTTGTATTATTTTCTATAGGAACTGCCAATTTTGTTAATGATAAAGTACCTATAACTACCCCATTTAGCACTAACAAAGCCGTATCATCACTTATTTTACCTATATTTTTTAATGCATATTCTCGTATTTTATTTGCAACATTTTTAACGTTTTTTTTCATAGAATTAAAATCTATCGAAAACTCGTATTCATCTGGATAATTTACATATATTACAAGCAGTTCTTTTGCGTTTATATATTCAATTTTATGATATATTTCCATCTTTTATCACCTAAAAATATGGTGTGTAAATTTAAAAAAAATATTAGTATTTTAATATTTTTTAATAAATTTATTTTATCAAAATTGAACCTATTGTATTTTAATTGCATAATATATTATATATTTTTATTAATATAAAGGAGGAAAAAGTGGAAAAATTATTATCTAAAATATTAACAGTATTACTTCTTAGTTTTTCATTTATGCTTTTTAGTTTTCAAAGCGCATTTGCATTAGAGCCATCTAGTAACGTTATATACAGAGGAATAGATGTTAGTGAATTTCAAGGAAATATAAACTACAATGAAGTTAAAAATGCAGGAATTGAAATTGTATATATTCGCTCTAGTGAAGGCACAAATTTTATAGATCCATTTTTTAAAACAAATTATGAAAATGCTAAAGCAAATGGACTAAAAGTTGGATTTTATCATTATGTAACAGCAAGAGATACTGAAAGTGCTATACAAGAAGCTGATTTCTTTGCTTCAGTTATTGAAGGAACAAGCCCAGATTGTAAATTAGCAATGGATTTTGAATATTTTGATGGGCTATCAACCTATGAGGTAAATGAAATTTCTATAACTTTTTTAAATAGATTACAACAAGTAACTAATAAAGATGTGATTGTATATAGTGATGCATATAACGCTCAAAATGTATTTAACAAAGAAGTTGCTTCTTACCCTCTATGGATAGCTGACTATTTTGTATCTACACCAGCACCCAATGATAATTGGAACTTTTGGGTAGGATTTCAATATTCAGATATTGGGAATATTCCTGGTATTAGTGGCAGAGTAGATTTAGATCAATATAGCGATGGAATTTTATTAAACGATACAAGTACTATAACAAACAGCGGTAATACCATTCAAGCACAAAATGATAATAATCAAATTTCTATTACTGTAACAAGAGGTGAAACTTTAAGTTCTATTGCCTTTCGTTATGGTACTACAGTAACCAATTTAGTTAAATTAAATAATATACAAAATCCAAATCTAATTTATATAGGGCAAAGGTTATTAATTTCAACTACTAATAATGCTATTAATAATACAAATAGAAATAATAGTTCTGTTTATATTGTTAAAGCTGGAAATACTTTAAATCAAATTGCAAATGAATTTAATGTTACTGTTGAAAGTATTGCTATTGAAAATAATATACAAAACCCTAATTTAATTTTTGTTGGGCAAAGATTAATTATAGAAGATATTAGATATGATACGCACGAAACAAATCATAGTATTTATACTATAAGATATGGAGATACATTAAGTCAAATTTCTCGTAGATATAATGTAAGCATAGAACAAATTGCTACACTAAATAATATATCAAATATAAACCTAATATTTGTGGGGCAAAAACTAAGAATTTAAGTAAAAAGTGGTTTAAATTGTATAAAGACAATTATACAATTTAATCACTTTTTATCTATTTATAATAATATATAAAATTACAATTATTTAGCTTGTTTTCTCTAAATTTTTTATATAACAAAATTGAAATAAAATTATTGACTTTAATATAAAATAATGTTATAATATTTATTGTTGATGGGAGTGTGGCGGAACTGGCAGACGCACAGGACTTAAAATCCTGCGAAGGTCAAACTTCGTATCGGTTCGATTCCGATCATTCCCACCAA
>CAYSKD010000057.1:0-6503 GCA_964431665.1 uncultured Clostridium sp. | reverse complement strand
AATATAAAAAGAAAGATAATAATTTAAATGAAGAGTCTATTAATTTAATTTTTCCAAAAGAAGTTACTACTAGTATTTCAAAATTAGAATTATTTAAAAAATGTCCTTTTTCATATTTAATGAAGTATTCACTAAATATATCACAAAGGGCAGAGTATGAAATAAGTACACTAGACACAGGAACTTTCATGCATGAAGTGCTAGATTCATTTTCAACATATTTACTTCAAAATAATATATATTGGCAAGAAATAATTGATGAAAATGAAGTTTTAAAAGATGAATATTATAATATATTATATAATATTATAAATAAGAAAATAGATAACATATTTAAAAAGCATAAGGATAATATTAAGTTTAATATATTAAAACTAAAATTAATAAATACCATGAAAAGCGTTGTAATTGTAATTGCAAAAGGATTTAATCAAAGCGAATTTACACCTTTTGGTTATGAAATAGAATTTAAAGATGGTGGAATTTTTGCACCAATAACTATAGATATTGGTGAAAATAGAAGAATTAAGTTAATAGGAAAAATTGATAGAGTAGATGTCTTAAAATTGGAAAATGCAGAATATATAAGGGTAGTGGATTATAAATCTTCTAGTAGGACTTTAGATATTGATAACATAAAAGAAGGAATATCGCTTCAACTAATTTGCTATTTAAGAGCATTTATTAATAATTATAAACAAAATAATAAAGATACTAATAAAGTAATTCCTGCAGCTTGTGTGTACTTTAATTTATCTAATAATTTAGTTAATTTATCAACATATATGCAAGATGAAAATCAGATAAAGGCTGAAGTAATGAAAAGTCTTAGAATGAAGGGAATATTTTTACAGGACTTAAAAATCATAGAAAAAATGGATAAAAAACTTGACGATAGTTGTAATAGGGTATTAGATGTTGCAAAATCGTCATTAAATAAAGAGGGTAAAAAAGTTTTAAGTGAAGAAAACTTTATAAATCTTTGTAATGAAACTGATAATATTTTAAAGGATATAGTAAAACAAGTTCTAGATGGAGTTGTTAAGATAGAACCAAATAGAAAAGAAAATTATTGTAAGTACTGTAAATATATGTGTATTTGTAGAAAAAAGAGCAAGTTATGATTTGTATTCGTCAATACTGCAATTCAATTCTTTTGACACCTTATGTAAAATGTTACATAATAACTTGATTGTAATGTGGAAAAACTGATAGTTATTATCGTTAACTATTTGTTGGGAGAATAGTACAAAGATAAAAAATGAGTGAGAGATTCACTCATTTTTTTATCTTTATTCATATTGTGTTGAAAGTACTATTTATTCTTCAAATAATTGGTATATTTCATATGTTTCGTCTGGTGTATAGTCCATATATTTACACTTTTTTATCTATTATTTATTTAATTTGGATATATAAAAACATATTTAATGCCCTACTTAGTTTTCTTTAATCTTGTTTTTTATGATAAGTTCATTATGTAATTTTTTCATGAAAATCTCAGATTTATCTTTATCAACAATTATAGATACAGCAAGTTCACTAAGGAAATCATATATATTGTTATATTTTCTTCATAAGCAATATCAAAAATTTTAATAATAGCTTCTTTATTTGACATTACCATGTTTCCAATTATAGAAATTTTAGATATATCATCTTTTTTAGTTATAAACTTTATTTCATAATCTTCGTAATCTTCGTTTGATTTTTTTCCCTCCATAGTTTGTTTCATAAGTTCTTCTACTATACTACCACTTTTATTATTTTGTGAATTTTTAACGTGTATTGGTATTTTATGCTTTTTCCCTATGTTTACAGAACGATTATGTAGTACTTTTGCTCCAGCAGAAGCTGCTTCTAGCATTTCTTCATAAGATATCTTTTTTAATAATTTAGCCTTTGGAATAATTCTTGGATCTGCAGAATAAATACCATCTATATCACTGTATATTTCACATTTATTAGCTTTTAGTGCTGAAGCTATGGCAACCGCACTAAGGTCACTACCGCCACGTCCAAGTGTTGTAATATTACCAAATCTATCAACAGCTTGAAAGCCTGCAACTATTACTATTTTACCTTCATTTAAATACTTTAAAATATTAGAAACATATATTGATTTTATAGTAGCATTACCATAATTTGAGTCAGATAAAATACCAGCTTGTTCACCTGTTAAACCTATTGCCTCATATCCTTTTTCATTAAGCATTAATGAAAGAAGTGCTACAGTTTGTATTTCACCAGTAGTAAGTAATAGATCTAGTTCCCTTTTAACAGGCTCTTTTGAATATTCGTTAGCTTTTTTTAGTAATTCATCAGTAGTATTGCCTTGAGCAGATACCACTACTACTACTTTTATATTTTTATTTATATACGATATTATTTTATCACAAATTTTTTCTAATTTTTCTTTATTTGCAACTGAGCTGCCACCATATTTTTGCACAACAATGCTCATGTTAATCACCACCTACAGTATACTATGTTTAAAAATATTTAAATGTGTGTAAAATGTGTATTATAAAAGATAAATTATAAAATAAGGTTTAATTTATAAAACCCATTTTTAAATTTATTAAACATAATATTTTAAGTCTTAAATAAATTTGAAGGAAATTAAGTGAAACATTGATAATTTAATTTTAAAATGATATAATAATATAAATTAAGCTTTAGGGGGAAAACATGATATTTTCAAAATTAAAAGAAAATTTAAAAAAGACAAAGGAATCTTTAGATGTAAAAATAAGTAATATATTTGTAAACAATAAAGATATTGATACAATACTTGATGAAATAGAAGAGACTTTAATACTTGCAGATGTTGGAGTAAATACAAGTACAAAAATATGTAACAAAGTTAGAGAAGAATTAAAAAAGCAAACAGATAAATCACAAAATGCAATTAAAGAATTAATAAAAAAAGAAATGATTGAAATATTAGAAAAAACTACAAAACATGAAAATCAAAGCAATAATATTTCAAATAAAGAAGTAATTTTAATTGTGGGAGTAAATGGAGTAGGAAAGACTACATCTATTGGAAAAATTACCAATTTATATGTAAAAGAAGGAAAAAAAGTTTTACTTGTAGCAGCAGATACATTTAGAGCAGGAGCTGTTGAGCAATTAGAGGTGTGGGCAAATAGGACAAATACTGATATTTATAGCGGAAAAGAGAATGAAGACCCTGCATCAGTTGCGTATGAAGCAACAAGAAAATTTGTAAATAGTGATTATGATGTTTTGATTTGTGATACTGCTGGAAGACTTCATAACAAGAAAAACTTAATGGATGAATTGTATAAAATAAAAAGAATAATTTATAAAAATTTACCAGATATACCTATTGAAGTACTTATGGTTTTAGATAGTACAACAGGTCAAAATGGTGTAGTACAAGCAAGAAATTTTTTTGAAAAGACTGATGTAAATGGTATTATTTTAACAAAAATTGATTCAACAGCAAAAGGCGGAGTAGTATTTAGTATTGTAGATGAATTATCTATTCCTATAAAATACATTGGAATAGGAGAACAAATAGATGATATAGAAATATTTGACCCAAAAGCGTTTGTAGATGCAATTGTATAGCACTTTACACATATAGTATATATAAGGGGTGTAAAATTTATGGAGCAATATATAGGACTTGAAAAAGTTATTGAAAAAACTAAAATTAGGTATAACGAATCAATGAAAAAACATACTACCATTAAAATTGGTGGAGAGGCCAAATGCTTGGTCTTACCAAGTTCTGTTGATGATATAATTAATGTTTTAAAATATGCAAAACAAAATAATATAAAATATTACGTAATTGGTAATGGTAGTGATATAATAGTAAGAGATGAAGGATTTGATGGCTTAGTTATAAAGATAAGTAATAAATTTGATGAGGTAAAAGTAGAAGGCGAAAGAATAGTTGCATCTGCTGGAACCTCTATGCCTAAACTTTCACAAATTGCTAAGCAAAATTCACTTACAGGAATGGAATTTGCATGTGGAATTCCTGGTACTGTTGGTGGAGGAATTAGAATGAATGCGGGTGCATATGGCTCAGAAATGTCGAATATTGTAGAAACAATTACCTATTTAGATGATAATTGTAATATTGTCACAATGCAAAACCATGAAGCTTGTTTTTCATATAGGCATAGTATATTTATGGATAATCCATCTTATGTAGTTTTATCTGCAACATTTAAATTAAAAAATGGTAATATAGAAGAGATTGAAAAAATAATGTTAGAAAATTCCACTGCAAGAAGAACAAAACAACCATTAGAATATCCAAATGCTGGAAGTACTTTTAAAAGACCTGAGGGATATTTTGTTGGTAAACTTGTAAGTGATGCTGGCCTTAGAGGTTATACTATAGGGGGAGCTCAAGTATCTAAAAAACATACCGGTTTTATAATAAATATAGGAAATGCTACATGTAAAGATGTAGAGGAACTTATTTCATATATACAAAAAGTAGTCTATGAAAAATTTAATGTAAAATTACAAACAGAAATTGAGTTTATTGGGGGAAAAGATTAATGAAATCAATATTTGAATGGTTTAAACCAGGAGCAAGAGTAAAAAGATATATTTTTTTACAACTTATTTCAATTGCATTATTAATATTTTGCGTTTTAACTTTAAATACAACTATGGATTTAAGTAAGCAAATGCTTATAGCATATATTGTACTTATTACTTTGTCTATATTTGGCATAATATTTTCATTTGTACTAGCACAAAAAAACATATTATATATATCATTGAAAAATATATCTAAAAAAAGTAAAAGTATAAGAGTAAAGAAACTTCTATATCAAGATCCAAGACTAAAGAAAGGACCAAAAATTGTAGTTATTGGTGGTGGTAGTGGCCTTGCAAATATTCTAAAAGGATTAAAAGAATTTACTTCTAATATAACAGCTATTGTAAATGTTTCAGAGGATGATTTAACACTATCCTCTGCAAACCAAGGCAGCGACTATCTAACTCCAGGAGATATTAGAAAGTCAATTGCTGCACTTTCAACATCAGAAAGCGATCTTGCAAAATTACTTACATATAAAAACAACTTTGGGACAAGCAATGAGTATTCTGTAGGAAACGCTATAATTTCAGCCCTTATTGATATACAAGGAAGTTTTGCAAAAGGCGTTGGAAAAATTTCAGAAGTATTTAAGATGCAAGGAAATATATATCCAGTAACTTTAGATAATATAGTTTTATGCGCTGGTCTTGAAAATGGTGAAGTAATTGTTGGAAAAGAGAATATCATAGAAAGAGTAAGGCAGACTAAAAGCCCAATTAAACAAATATTTCTAAAAGAAGGTTCAATTAAAGCTTTACCAGAAGTAATCGATGCAATAAAATCTGCAAATGTAATAATTTTAGGACCTGGAGCTCTATATACTTCAGTAGCATCAAACCTTTTAATAGAAGATGTTTCAAAAGCAATTATAAAATCTAAAGCAAAAAAAGTATATATAGCAAATATAATGAATCAACCTGGACAAACATATGGGTATACTTTAGCAAGATATGTAAATGAAATTGAAAGATATATAGGAAAAC
This sequence comes from uncultured Clostridium sp., assembly GCA_964431665.1. Classification (GTDB taxonomy): domain Bacteria; phylum Bacillota; class Clostridia; order TANB77; family CAG-465; genus CAG-465. The sequence goes on along the minus strand of CAYSKD010000057.1, from coordinate 920 downwards.
ATGTCTTAGATTATGCTATAGCAAATACTGGTGAAATTACAGAAGAAATGATAAAAGACTTTAATCAAGAAGGATCTACAGAAGTAAAAATAGATCTTGAGAATATTCAAAATAGAGCTATTTCTGTAATAAAAGATGATTTGGTATTAACAGCACCTGGTATGCTTATTCATGATAGTGCTAAAATTTCTCAAATAATTGAATCAATTGCAAAATCAAAAAAAATAGGAAATTTAAATATTGTAAAAATTAAAAAGAAACACTTAAGAAAGGAAAGAAGATTAAAAATTAAATCTTTTTTTGCAAGATTTTCTAAGAAAAAGAAAGCAACTAAGAAAAAGTCTCAAAAGATTAGTAAAAATAAAGAGATGAGAGTCCAAGCTAAAACAGAAGCTACTATAGATAAAATGAAAAAAGCCGTAAAGAAAGGGTAATTTGAATGTATAAGTACAAAAGAGGAATAACAAATTTAGATATGGCAAGGCAAGTAAGTTATATTTTATCAAATAATGAAAATGTATGCTTGTCTATGTCCGCTATGCTAGATGCTAAAAGGCCATATAATGCAATGTATATAAAAGATTCTAAAGTAATGCTTGAAAATGTAGTTGAAAAATTTGAGATAAAAGATAAAGTATATAAGATAACAGAACTTACAACGTCTGCGAGAAATTTATCTGCTGAAGAATATATAAAATCAATTGATCTTGAAAAGAATAAATTTGAATATGATATAGGACCTATATCATATTCAAAGCGTTTTACATTTATAAAAAATACAAGTATACTGTTCATAGAATATGATATATTAAATAAAGAAAATTCAAAGGTTAATTTTCAAGTGCTTCCAATGCTTACATATAGAGACTTATGTCATATGAAGAATGAATCAATGCTTAAATTTAATCAAAGAAAAGACA
>CAYSKD010000056.1:3505-6611 GCA_964431665.1 uncultured Clostridium sp. | reverse complement strand
TACTGCTGCTAAGCATATCTCTTTATCTTGCTCTTTTACATATTGTAATGCATATCCATTTTGCTTTACTGCTGCTAAGCATATCTCTTTATCTTGCTCTTTTACATATTGTAATGCATATCCATTTTGCTTTACTGCTGCTAAATATTCCTCTTTACTTTTCTTTTCAAAACTATACATTTACTTTTCCCCCTATTTATTTAATTTTTCAAATTCTTCATCTGTTATTGTTATTAAACTCTTTTCTATTTCCTCACGTATTTTTTTATAAGTTTCTGCTCCATTTGATGTTTTTGCATTATCTATTAACCAATCAAAATACTTAGAATTTTCATCATATACCTCTAACCAAGTCTTATCTTTATATTTTCCAAATCCAACTTTAGCATTTATATCTATTGTTTCAATTACTTTTTCAGATTTAGTTTTACTATATTTTACTTTTTCAGGGCTAGGATTTTGGTCAGGGTCTTCTCCTGTTATTATTTTATACGCTTTCATTAAAGCATATTTATCACCATATGTCATAGCTTTTCCAGGTGCTTTATCTTGTGTATCAATTCCATCACCATATGTTGTTATATCTATATATTCGTCTGGTTTCTCTATATTGACAAATCTATATACTATTTCTAATCTCATAAATATTTTGTTACCTTTTGTTGTTTTTCCGTTATACTCACTTTCTGTCTGTAATATCTCTCTATCAACTATTTTTCTTGAATATGGATAAGAATATACTTTATTCTTTACTTCTAATTCTTTTACTGCCTTTAATACATCAGCTTCACCAGTTGCTTTATATTTACCTTGACCTGTTCCAACTTCAAGATTTTTAGCTACTGTTTGAATTTCATTTGTTATATTTAACATTTTTTCATATATATTCATACCTTTCACCTACTTTATTCTTAAGCTGGTTTTGTTTTCAATAAGTCTTGCTCCTTGTACACTTTTTCCCTCTTTAATTGCATTTTTTATTGCTGTTTTATCAATACTTACTGTAACTTTTTCTTTTTTATATTCATCTGAAATTAATGTTTCATCATATATTTCTACACTAACAGGATTTTTAACAACTGACAAAATTCCTAATTCGGTTGGTATTTTTTCTAATCCTAAATCTTGCATATTAACTTTAACATATTCTTTAAACTTTTCCATTTTGCTATCAATAGCTTTTTTCATAGCTGTTAATCTATCTATTTCATTTTTTATAGCTTCACTCATTAACTCAGTATTTCTAACATATCCTATAATGCTTGTACTCTTATTTTTTAATTGTAAAGCCAAATCATTTCCTTGCTTTTGATATTCTTCCTCTGTCAACTCTCCTTCTTGGGCTTTTTCAAATAATTCTATAAAATCACATTTTATATTATATAAACTTAATTTATTTTCCATTTTCTTTACCTCCAAAATCTATATTTATTACACCTAATAAGCTTAACTTTAATGCTAATGCTTTATATTCATTAGGCAATTTTAAAAATATTTCCCTATTTAAAACCATTTTCTATCTCCTTATCTGTCATTTTATAATTACAATAAAACTTTATTTCATGTATCTTTATATCTAAATTTGCAACTATTTTAAATAACTCTTTCTCCCATTTTTTTAGTTCCTTAGGATGTGTGTTTATATATTTAATACCATTATTATATCTTGTTAAAAGTGCATTATATTCTTGTTTTAATGTATCCAACTCTTTTCCTAAAATGGACATTGTACTTCACTCCTATCAAAACTATATTTTCTATATTTACTCATATCATTACCTGCTTCATAAAATCTTTTTGAAGTTTCTAAAAAGCCAAGTTCTACTTCATAATTATTTACTCCTGTTTCTCTACATTTCATTATTTTTATTGAGTTTGTATTATCTTCTTTTCTCTCAATACAAAATACATTATCTGCTCTTTTAAATGTATCAGATGTACCGCTTATATCATCTTGTGTTATTGCGTTTCCTGTTGTTTTTCTAGGATGTGCTACTAAATGTATGTGTATATCATAAGCTTTTGTTAAATAGCTTAGTCTTCCTACAAAATCACTTTGCGCTTTATAAAAATCTTGTATTTTACTATTTTCAAAACTGCAAGTCATTAAGTTGTCTATCAAGAATACTTTACATCCATAATTTCTTATTGCCTCTTCAATTACATGTATAACAAAGTTATTTTCAATATTTTCTTGTATTTGTCTATTATCATAACAATATATTTTTCCATTGTACCAGTTTTCAATTTTGGTTAGTATCTCATGGCTTATAACTTTCTTAAATCTTCCATATTCTCTATCCTCAATCAAGTCTATATTTTCATCTCCAGCTATTTGTAAGTCTATCCATTTTTTAAATGTTTCAAGTTTTAGTTCCCCACTATAACTGCAAACTTTATACCCTTGCTCTATAGCTTCTACCAACATTTGTGATATAAATGTACTCTTACCATGTCCACTTTTGCCTGTCCATATTGTAAGTTGCCCCAGTTGAAAGCCATTTGTTTTTCTATCTAAGCCTTTAATATTGCTTTTATATCTTTCTGACTTTTTAGTATCAGATTTCACAGTTGCTAAGTTTACTAATCTATTTGTATTCACTTTTTCAACTTTATCTAACATTTTTTTAACATCTTGAATAACACTTTGTCTGTTAATATTTTCTTTCAAATACTTTTCAATTTTTAGTAAATCCCTTTGCCTATTTAGCTTATTTAATTCTTGTATTTGATTATTTAAATCATACCCCACAAGGTTATTGTTTTTATCTTGTATTTTGCAAATATATTTTAATAATTCATTATTTACACCTCTGTAATTTGCTACCGATACAACATTTATATCAAGTCTGTTTTTATACATGTCATTGATAATTGAGTAAATATATCTTGTTTTATCATAGTTAAAATCACTAAGTTTTAATTTCATTATTTTTTCATTATCGTTTAGGATAACGTTTAATAAAATATTATTTTCTAGTTCTAGCATTTTACCAACCTCTTTTTTATGCTAATAATCGTCTGGTAATTCTAAACAGCTTTTCCATTCTTCTTTTTTTTTTTTTTTTTTTTTTTCTTTTTTTTTTTTTTTTTTTTTTAGTTTTTT
>CAYSKD010000056.1:0-3495 GCA_964431665.1 uncultured Clostridium sp. | reverse complement strand
TGCATTTTTCCCAACCTCTTTTTTTTGTTAATTTTCTTTTTTTAATTTTAATAATTTTTTCTTTTTTTTTTTTTTTTTTTTCTTTTTCTTCTATATTTGTTTTGTTTATGTTTAGTTTATTTATGTCTGTAGGTTGTACTGCGTTTGTACTTCCTTTGTACTGCGTTTGTACCTCACTTTGTACCTTCTTTTGTACGGTACAAATTTTATATTTTGTACATTCACCCCTTTTTTTAGACGTTATGAAATCAATTAAATTTATTTGTTTTAATTCATTTCTTGCATTTATTAAGGCTTTTTCCCCTATCCCAGTTAAACTACATAAACTTACATTTGTTCTCTGGAACCATTCAATCCAACTACATTTATTGTTTATCATTAATAATGTGTGATAAAGTAATTGTGCGTTATTTGATAAACGGTTACCCTGTAACAAATCATAAAAGTAATTTAATTGTTCAATATAATTCATATCAGCCCTCTTTTCTATATATTTTCTATTTATTAACAAGTTCTTTTTTTAAATTATCTAATATTTCTATTTGTTGATTAAGGTAACTTATTAATACATTAGCAATATTTTCTTCTTCAGAAATATCTATTAATTCTTTTATCTTTTCATCTAAAGTCATATTTAAATTTAAAATTTTAAATCTTTTATCCTTTTCACCTAAAATTTTGGTTAATTCTTTTATAAAATTTTTTTCTTTTTCCATTTTATCATCCATATCTTTATTCTCCTTATTATTTGACTTTCTTGCGAAATTATGCTAAAATGTAATCATAGTAATTTCTCATATTGATTACTTAGAAGTGTTTAGTTTTTTTGACTTTGCACTTCTCTTTTTTTCTACCTTTTTAACTTCTTCTTTATTTCTTTCTTCCATTAAGTTTGATATTACATTATTTAATTCTAACTTTTCTTTTTCTAATAAATTAATTCTATATTGATTGTCTGTATCTTTTTTTATTAAGTCACTTATAATATCATTTTTACATTCTATTGCTACATCTAAATTATCACAAGTCATCTCTAACTCTTTTATCCTTTGTTTTTGTTCTTTTATTCTTTTATTATTAAACATTTTTAACCTCTCCTTTATATTTTTAAACTATATTCAAACATATCCAATTCTCTTTCTTTTCTTGCTTTTTGATTTTCTAGGCTACCCCTTAAATTTTCATTTTTTGCTTGTAATTTCCTTCTTGCTCTACTTATACTTTCAAATGCTGGTAATCCTATTTTCTTTGCATTTATAAATGTTTTTAAAAAATTTGTATTAATTAATTCTGGATTTATTTGTGATATTACTTCTATATACAGTAAATTATCATCTTCTCTTGCACTTTTATTTCTTTCTAAAGACTTTTTAACAAGTGCCTCAACCTTTTCCATTTTCATATAAATCACCTCTTAACTCAACATATACTTTTCAAATCTCTTATATAAATTAATTTTTTTACCACTTAACTGATATACTAATCCTTGTATTGTACACAAAATAAATAGTACTTGTATCATAGCCTTTATACTTGCTATTAAACATGCTATTGTTAAGTCTACATTGTTTATTAAATAATTTATCATTTGTAACTCACCTCCTATATAAATATTTCTTTTGATTTTTCAAATACTTCTTTAGCTATTTTTTCATAAATTTCACAAGGATTATAACCTGCTGCAAACATACTTAAAGCTAATTTGCTACTATACCACTCGTCACCTATTTTGGTCGCTGGTATTTTCTTTTTTTTAGCATAATCCCTAACTGTATTAGGACATTTGCCTAATATTTTACATATTCCTTCTACTCCTATTACATCATTATCCACATTTTCCACCTCCTAACTTTATTTTCCACCTCTTCTATGCTATAATGTAGCTGAAAGTAAGGTGATTATATTGGCAAAAACAAAAACAAGTACACATGGTAAACAGGAAAAGAAAATTGTTACTGTTAAACCATACAAAAAATCTGACGGTACAAAAGTACCAGGTCATAGACGTTCTACACCAAATTAGGATTATCTTTTAATACTAAGTACAAAGTACTAGCAATGCTTTGTACTTTTTGTTCATCATCATTTAAGTCATCAAAACCTAGTTTTTCTAAAATTCCGTGCAATATTTCATGTACTATTACTTCTTTTTTTAATTCAATAGGTAATCCTTTTTCTACTTTTATTATTTGTTCTAAGTAATCAATTTCTCCAAGTATTCGTTTGTTTTTATCTATCTGTTCAACTTCTTCAATTTTATATTCTGTTGCCATTATTTTTACTTTTTTTAAAATTCCACTCTTTTCTTCCATCTTCTCACCCTCTTTCTTTTGTTTTGATATTTAAAATTGACCCATTAACGAAATACATAGAGTTATATCCAGACATTTTGGAAAAAATTAATGAGAAATTTCACGACTAATTATTTTTTTATCTAAATATAATTCAGTATTTGTCGTGCCAGTTGTTCCAGCAACTGGTATTTCTTTATCTTTTGAGCCAGTGCAAGTTGGTTCTTTTTTAATTATTTCGTAGTCCCCTTTAATAAGAATTTCTACATCATTAATTATTACCTTAGTTAAATTATCATTTATTATTATTTCAACCATACTTTTCCCTCCTTATATTTGTTACATCATCTTGACCAAATGCAACTATCCCATTTATTTTTTGACTAAAAGCTCCTTTACTTATATTTAAAGACTTTGCGACCTGTTCTTGAGTAAATCCGCTTTTCTGCAATTCTTCCTTTCAACCTAGTATAATCGTACATTCTTTTCACCTCTTTTCTATTTCCTTTATTTTCCACCTCTTCTATGCTATAATCTACCTTGAAAGCGAGGTGATTATATTGAATAGATATTTTGTAAATCTTGCTCCTTTGGGTTGGGTTGAACTTTATAATAATGATTTTATTGATGGTCAAGTCCCAAAAGTTTGGTTCTTAACATTGGATACTTCTAAACAATTCGTTACTGTTAGATATAAAAATCAAGAATATACTGTTCACATTTCCCAATTTCCCAAATTCAAGCAATGCCTTAATGTTTTATATCCAGTTCAACATTATCAAGTGAAATAGTAAGAATTAAATTATTTTCCCTTATGTTATCTGTTCTTGCTATTTCATATTTTTTTATTATGGAGCTAAAATCAATATCATTAATTAGTATTTTTTGATTATTATTGTTTTCTTGAATTTTTATTTTCATACTTTCCTCCTTATGTTTGTTTTTTCTCTCACTTATGTTATAATGTGATTGAAAGTGAGGTTGTTATGTTAAATTTTTATTATTTTAAATTTATGAAATATATTAACAGTCAAGGTAAAATACATTGGTTGGATTTAACTACTGTCTTTAATATTTCTAAATCCGAAGCATTAGAAATAGTTAGATTCTTACGCTATAATGGTTATCTCGTAGCTATTGGAGATACATATTATCAGTCTACTTACAAAGGTATAAATTATTTAAAATCTTTTATTAGTCAATG
>CAYSKD010000055.1:0-6612 GCA_964431665.1 uncultured Clostridium sp. | reverse complement strand
CTGGGCCTGCAATACTTCTTTCTCGAAATTTTCTGTTGTAAACTGCATTTTCTTTTCCTCCTTTCGGGAACTTTACTCCTAGCTTTCCCGATAAATGATATATTTATTGATAAGGTGGGACAAAGTTATGAGCAGTAAGATTTCAAGTATTGTAAAGCATACAGTTGAAAAAAATATCAGAAATAAATGGTTTATAGTATTAAATGTACTTTTACTTTTAGTTAGCACTATTGCAATAAATTTTAATACTATAACTAAGATATTAAAGAAAAATGATATTAATTTTGGTGAAAAAACAGAGTTTATTATATATGATAAGAGTAATCTTGTTTATGATGAATTGTTAAAAAAATTTGAAAATGATGATGTTATAATAACAAAAGAAGAAGAATTAAAAGATTATACAAAAGATGATATATCAAAGGAGCAAATAGTAGTACAGGTCCAAAATTATGATGATATTAAAAATTTATCTGCAAAGGTTATATCTCAAGAAGGTGTAAGTGCAACATATATTGATGATATAACAAATACTTTAAAAGAAATAAAAAATAATGCTATAATAAAAGAGAATAATATTACAGATGAAGTACTTAACGAACTTTCAAAAGAACCTACAATTGATAGAGTTATGCTAAGTGTAGATAATACTGATACAGATAAAAAATATGGGATGCAAACTATTTTTAATTATTTAATATTCTTTATACTTTTAATGATACTATCTAAAATTGCAAATGATATATCACAAGAAAAGTTATCTAAAAGTATTGAATATGTATTAACTAGTATTAGTGCAAAGTCATATTTGATTGCCAAAGTATTAAGCATAAATATTACATTTATAATCCAGTTTATATTTACAGTTATATATTTGCTTATTTCTGTATTTTTAAATAGTGTTTTGAATTTATATATTTTAGCTCCAACTGATACTATATCAGCAAGTAGTTCAATTGACTTAAGTATAATATCTAGTTTTATAGATACAAATTTAATATTATATTTTATAGTTACATTTGTATATTTGATAATTACAATCTTAATTCTTAGTGTAATACAAGCAGTACTATCATCTAAGACTACAAACATATCTGAGGCCGGTAATGCAACAGTATTACTTGTAACATTAAATTTAATTGTGTATATGTTATCAACATTTTTTGTTACTCCCCTAAAGGCTCCTGGAGCATTAACATATATATTATCATGTATACCAATAGTATCTATGTATTTTATACCAACTATGATATTAATAGGACAAGCAAGTATATTACAAGTATTAATTGCAACAATTGTATTGATTATTTCTGTATTTTTAGCATTTAAGTATGGAGCTATATGGTTTAAAAATGGTATATTAGATTATTCATTAAAAAAGAAAAAAGATGATAAAAAAGAAAATGTAAAGGATAATATAGAGCAACAATTGGTAAAGAAGGAATATAGTAAAATAGGGTATGTAATAGGACTTAGTGTTTTGCTGTTTATTTTACTTCAAGTTGGACTGCAATATATATTAGAAGTCTTAAATACGCCAATATATAATTTATTTAATGCAAAAATTTCAACTATAAATATATCAAGTATATTAAGAATAATATCATTTATACTTTCACTTGTTATACCATCACTTTTTGTATATTCATATGTAGAAAAAGAAAACAGAAAGAAAGATAAAGTTAATGTTAGCAAATCAATTAAGTATGCAATAATGGCATTGCCACTTGTAACAATTATTCAAATAATAGTAGGTACTTTGTTAGAAAAATTAGGTCTTAATTATGATGTACTAGATGCAGCCAACATATTAAATCTTAATTCAACGCTTGGAAAAGTATTAGCTTTTGTTGAAATAGCTATACTTCCAGCAATTTTTGAAGAAATGTTTGTAAGAGGAGCAATATTAAGTTATACAAAAAAATATGGTGTTAAATTTGCAATTATTGCATCATCACTGTTATTTGCAGTAGTACATTTAAATATTTCTCAAGCAATATTTGCATTTTTAATGGGTATCATTTTAAGTATAGTAACTTTAAAAACAGGTAACACTTTAGCATCAAGTATAATACATTTTTTAAATAATGGGTATGCTATTTTAATGGAGATTTTTGAGGAGAATGCATTGGTATTAAGTTTAGTAAATATAGTATATGTATTAGCTATTATAATAGGAGTTATATTAATTATTTTAAATATTATAAAAAGTAAGGGGAAAATAAGTATTTTAAAAGGTATTACTAAAGAAAAAGATAAAAAAGAAGAAAGTATAAGTTTAAAAAAATACAGATATATATTATATGATTATACTTTTATATTAGCATGTGTTTTATGTGCAGTATTACTTCTTGCAACGCAAAAGATTTTAACAATACTTTCTTAATGCATAAATTATATTAAATATAATGATTATAATAAAATAAAAGATTGTAAATGTATTTTTTGATTTTTTACACTTAATTTTATGATAAAGAATATTCAAATGTTGACATAATTGCATAATTGTGGTAAAATATTTATAGGTAAAAATTTATGTATTAAAAAAATATTTTTTTGAAAGGATGAATTAATTTTGAAAAGAACACAAGAACAGATAGAATGCGATTATAACAAGATAATAACGTTAGTAGGTGAGGCTAGTTCAATAACTGAACTAGAAAAAATGACGGGATTAACAAGAATGCAGATGATAAAATCCTTAGAAAAACATGATATAAGTATTGGGGATTTTAGGAAAAAGTTAAAAAAGTCTACTAAATCAAAAAAAGTTAAACGGATAAAAAGTGATGAGGTTAAATCTATACAAAAAGAACCAAAAAAGTATGTATTAGATACTTGTTTTGTAATAAAAATGGGAATAAGCACTATTGAAAGCCTTATTAAGGATGGACTTATTATAATTTTGCCAACGCATGTTATAAGGGAGTTAAAGAAAAACTTAGAAAAAAATGATTACTGCAAAACAGCACTTTCAAAGGATGAGAAACATAGTATAATTGAATTCTTTAATTATGCAATTAGTCATGAACAAAGCATAAAACCTGAAGATAGTGATACGTTTGATGGCAGAAATGTCGATGAATGCATTATAAAATTTTGTATAGCAAATAGTTATTGTTTGCTTACATGCGATAAAGAAATGTGTTTATTGGCACGCGCAAAGGGAATTAAAGAGGCAAGATATTTTGATGTTAATGATTAAAATATAATTAAGTGAAAGGAGCTTGTTATGGTGTCTAATAAAAGGTTAACGATTGATACTAGTGTTATAAAAAATAAAAGCATACTTACTAGACTATTTGGTAAGGAGTTTAGTGAATATCGGATTATACTTACAACTCTTGTAATTAGAGCAATAGCTAAAGTAGCTAAAGAAGGCGATATTGATAGATATATAGAAAGAAGCTTCTTAAAAAATGCAATTACTATGGGAAAAGAAATAGGTTTAGTTGATTTAGATGATTATGAAGATAAATTTTCATGTATTGATGAGGCTATAATACAATACTGTAAAGAAACCAATGTATGCTTAATGACTACAGATGTATATATGTATCTTCTTGCTAAAGCTAAAGGGGTAGAGGATGTTTTAATTTATAAAGAAAATAAAAAGAAAGAAATACAAAAAGTAAAACAAGAAGTCCATTCTAATTCTAACGAAATTGTGGAAATAGCAAGAATTGAAGAAGTGCTTCCGGAAATATATACTGATTGTTTAGGGAAGATGCGTATAGTTTGCGGATTTGATAATGTAAGGTATATTGAAGTTTGTACGCCACTAAAGAAAAGAACAAATTTTGGAAGTTTATCGCTTTTACCAAAAGATAATATTTTTGTCGTATATAAAACTCAAAATTATTTTAATTTGATCCATTATAGATTGAATAATTTTGAAACTGTAGAAGTGATTCAAAAATTTACTTTTATATTAGAAAACAGTATAGAAGACATACTAAGTTTATCAGATGAATATAAAGGAGTGATAGAAAGAGCAAAAATATTTTATTAAAAATATATTGCTAAAAAACATTAGTCTACATTTAGGCTAATGTTTTTTTGACAATAAACTATTTAAATGGTATAATAATTTAGGTGGTTAGTATGTACGCTTTAAGAAAATTTTTTAATTATGCAACGTTAGTACTTGCTATTTTTACAATAGGTATTACAGTTTTAGTAATATGTCATAAATTAAATGCCTTACTAAGTATTATATTTATGGCTATAACTTTAATATTTAATGGTATTAGTAGAATATATAATGATAGAGACTTAAATCTTACAAAAGATGATAAAGAATTATTAAAGAATAAAGATGGAAAAAATAACATATAATTTAAATTTTGACTTTTACATAAAAAAATGTTAAAATATAAGTATTATATTGAGCAAATACAGTGGTAGTGGAGGTGAAAGAATGTCAAAGAAAATTGTAGCAATAGTTGGAAGACCAAATGTTGGAAAATCTACCTTTTTTAATGTTCTAGCTGGTGAAAAAATTTCAATTATTCAAGATACTCCGGGAGTAACAAGAGATAGGATATATGCAGATTGTACTTGGAGAGATGTAACTTTTCAGATAATTGATACAGGTGGAATAGAGCCAACTTCTGATGATATAATATTAAAGCAGATGAGAAGGCAAGCAGAACTTGCAATGGATGTCTCAGACGTTATTGTTTTTATAACTGATATAAAAGATGGAGTTACTCAATCTGATATGGAAGTTGCACACATGTTAAGAAAAACTAAAAAGCCAATAATTTTAGTGTGTAATAAATGCGATAGAGTAGGCCAACCACCACCAGAAATCTATGAATTTTATAACTTAGGCCTTGGAGAACCATTTGCTATTTCTGCAGGAAAAAAGCTTGGTATAGGGGAAGTCCTAGATAGTATATATTATAATTTAAATATAACAGATAAAGAGATAACTGATGACGAATATATAAAAGTAGCAATAATTGGTAAACCTAATGCTGGTAAGTCTTCTCTTGTAAATAAAATATTAAATGAAGAAAGAGTTATTGTTTCTGAAATTGCTGGAACAACAAGAGATGCAATAGATTCTGCTATTAAAAATGAGTTTGGAAATTATTTGTTTATAGATACAGCAGGAATTAGAAGAAAAAACAAAGTATATGATACATTAGAAAAGTATTCTGTTATAAAAGCAAAAGCAGCAATTGAAAGGGCAGATGTTTGTTTATTAATTATAGATGCAACTGAAGGTGTAACTGAACAAGATGAAAAAATAGCAGGTCTTGCACATGAAGCCGGAAAAGGTGTTATAATAGTAATAAACAAATGGGATGTAATAGAAAAAGAAACTCATACTCTAGAAAATTATAAAAAAAGAGTTTATGAAAAGCTTGCATATATGTCTTATGCACCAATTATTTTTATCTCTGCTAAAACAGGTCAAAGGGTAAATAAGTTATTTGAGATGATAAATGAAGTAAATAAGAATAATTCTTTAAGAGTACCAACAGGATTATTAAATGACTGCTTAGCTGAAGCTATTGCCATAACTCAACCACCATCAGACAAAGGAAGAAGATTAAAAGTGTATTATATTACACAAGTAAGTATAAAACCACCGACTTTTGTTATATTTGTAAATTCAAAAGAATTAATGCACTTTTCATATACACGCTATATAGAAAATCATTTAAGGAAACAATTTGAGTTTAAAGGAACTCCTATACATATGATAATTCGCGAAAAAGGTAAAAATAAAGAAATTTAGGAGGTATTATGAATTTATATACTATTACCATATTTTTAATAACATATTTAATTTGTAGTGTAAATCCTGCTATTATAATATGTAAGAAAAAAACGGGTGAAGATATTCGTAAGCTAGGTAGTGGAAATGCTGGTAGTGCAAATGCTATGAGAGTGTTAGGAAAGCCGCTTGGAACTATCGTTGTTATTTTGGATATTGTTAAGGTGCTTGTAGCATTTTTTATATGTGTAAAGGTAAGTAATATTTTTAAAGAAGATATAGGAAAAACTTTAAAATCAGTATTTATAGTAGCTACTGTTATTGGTCATTGTTTCCCAATATATTACAAATTTAGAGGTGGAAAAGGCGTAATAGTTGGTATAACAGCTTCACTTATACTAGATAAAAAGATTACTTTTATATGCATTATTGTAGGTTTAGTTATAATTTTGATTAGTAAAACTGTTGCTATGGGAACATTAAGCGGGCTTGGTCTTTACTTACTTATGATAATAATAATGGCTACAGAATATACAATACCAGTATTAATTTCATCTGTTATAGTAATGTTTAAGCATAGAATGAATATTCAAAGAATGCTTGCAAAGCAAGAAACAAAATTATGGTAAATAAAAAAATATATTATATATAAATAAAAAGGAGAGATTTAAATGAGTGAAATATTAGTTTTTGGACATAAAAATCCAGATACAGATTCTGTAACATCATCTATTGTTATGGCAAATTTAGAAAAAAAGCTTGGATGCGATAATGCAAAACCTTGTGTATTAGGAAAATTAAATAAAGAAACTAAGTATGTATTTAATTATTTAGGTATTGAAGAGCCAGAATTAATTGAAAAAGTAGAAGAAGGTCAAAAA
>CAYSKD010000054.1:0-6670 GCA_964431665.1 uncultured Clostridium sp. | reverse complement strand
AAAAAGTTCTAATATTAAATGTCTTAAATTTGAATTTAATTGTTATAAGGGAAAAATTGCAGTAAATGAACTGTTATTAAATTCAAAGAAAGAAATTTTAAATTATACTATAATTCCTACCGATATTGTTTTTAAAATAAAAGATGCGATACACTTTTCAGACAGTATTAATAATAGAATTGTATATGTTAAGGATGCTATAAAAATATGGGATTCATCTTTAAAGAACATAATTTTAGGTAGTGGTGGAGAAGGTTTTAAACATTTATATAGTAGTGTACAAAATACTAGTTATAGTTCAACGGAAGCTCATAATGTATATGCTCAAATTTTAGTAGAATCAGGAATATTAGGTGAAATCATAATAATTGCTATATGCATAATTTCTTTTTGTCATTTTAAAAATAATGATAAAAAGTATGCTTTGATAATTTTATTAATACATAATTTAGTTGATTTGAATTTTTCATATATGTTTATGCTTGCTATCTTTGCCATACTTTTAGGAATATGTGATAAAAAAACAGACAAAATGAAAGATGTAAAAAAAGTATATAAAAACATAATGGTATATTTTGAATACGTTATAACTTTTTTATTAATTATTGTAACTACAACAATTTTGTACAAAGCTGTAATGGCATATTATTTAAAAATACCGTTATATAATGAAAACGAAGATTTAAGCTATAATGCTTTTTGTATAAATAGACTTGAAAAAAGAGTTATGCTAGATTTTAGTGATATAAATTATAGAAAAGAATTAAATGAGGGATATATTAAATATTTAAATGATTTAATAAAGGCAAGTAAAAATACAAATGAAGTAGATATTTTAACTGATGAAATTAATAACGTTATATATAATATGAAAAGTAATGTAGATAATATGTATAAATATGATAGATATAACAATGATACTGTAATTTATGTATGTAATGTATATTTTAATAACATTTATTACTTAGCAAAAATAGAACAGGAAGATACAGTAGAAAATGTATATACGAAGTATTTAGAAAGTATAATACAAAAGTTAGAGTTACTAAAATCTAATAATTTTTATAAGGATAATATTAAAGAAAGCATAAATCAACTATATAACGATTATTATAATAATTTAATTAAACAAAATGAAGTATTAAAGCTAGATGAGAAAACGATTAATAAATTTAAAGAATTGTTAAATGATTAAAATAAGAGATGATAAACTTAAGTTAAATGATGTCTTAAAAAAATATCAATCTCTACTTGTTTTTTGTAATGTATTATGATATAATATTTCCATAAGATTAAGAGACTAGAGGAGGAATAAACATGGGCTGGATTGATTGGACAGTATCAATTCTTACAATAATTGTTGGAATTGTTCTTACAATAGTTGTTATGCTTCAAAATAGCAAAGATGGGCAGTCATCTATAACAGGTTCAAATACTTTTTATGGAGCTAACAAATCAAAAACATTAGATGGTATACTTTCAAAGTATACAGTAGTATTAGCACTTGCATTTATTGTACTTTGCTTTTTAACTACTATTTCAATTATTCATTAAGGCAGGTATTATGAAAGAAGAAACTAATGGTAATAATAATATTTTACATTTAAAAAAAGAAGAATATTTAAGAAAAAAGGAAGTTCTTACTTCCTTTTTTTCAGATAAATCTTACGTGGCAATGAGTAAAAAGCAAATTGCTAATATTCTTGGCGTAAAAAAAGAAGATAAAAAAATATTAGAAGATATTTTAAATGAACTAGAAGAAGAAGGTAAAATATATAGTGATAGTTCAAACAGATATTATATTGTTGATGGGAAAAATGTAGTCGTTTGCACATATATAGCAAGAAATGAAAATTATGCTGTAATAAATTTAGATGATGGAAGAATTGTTCATATATCTAAATATGCTTCTAAAGGTGCTATGAATAATGATATTGTACTTATTAAAGTATATAAAAAGGGAAACAATTTAGAGGGAGAAGTTGTACAAATAATAAAACGTAATATTGTTAGCGTTATAGGACGTTTTCAAAAATCTAATAATTTTGGATTTGTAGAGCCAATTGATAAAAAAATATCAGATATATATATACCCAAAAAAGAAGCACTAAAATGTAAAAATGAGCAAATGGTTGAAGTAGAAATTACTAAATATCCTACTGATAATAATAAAGCAGAAGGAATAATAACAAAAATAATTGGAAGTTTAAAAGATGAAAATATAGAAGTTAAAGCGTTATATAGATATTATGGATTAGACCAAAAAGAAAATTTTAACAAGGAAGTATTAAAAGAAGTAAATAGTATTCCTAGTGTAGTTAGTGAAATTGAAAAGAAAAATAGAGTAGATAGGACTTCAGATTTAGTTGTAACAATAGATGGTGACGATGCCAAAGATTTAGATGATGCCGTATGTGTAAAAAAAGATAAAGATGATTATTTACTCTCAGTATTTATAGCAGATGTATCATATTATGTAAAAAGTGGTACTGCTTTAGATAAAGAGGCAATAGATAGAGGAACAAGCACATATATACCAGGAACAGTAATACCTATGCTTCCAAAAGAACTTTCAAATGGAATATGTAGTCTAAATGAAGGTGTAGATAGATTAACTCTTGCAATTGATATGAGAATTAATAGCAAGGGAGAAGTAATGGATTCTAATATATATAAAGCAGTTATTAAGGTTTCTAAAAGAATGACTTATGATAAAGTATATAAGGTACTTACTAATTCAGATATTAATGTAGTAAAGGAATATAGTAAATATATTGAAGAATTATCAT
Source organism: uncultured Clostridium sp. (assembly GCA_964431665.1). Classification (GTDB taxonomy): domain Bacteria; phylum Bacillota; class Clostridia; order TANB77; family CAG-465; genus CAG-465. The sequence goes on along the minus strand of CAYSKD010000054.1, from coordinate 3,881 downwards.
TAATGAAAGAATTAGCATTGATTTTAAATAACAAAAGGATGAGCGAGGGAAGTATTAACTTTGATATAAAAGAGACTAAAATTGTTTTAGATGAAAATAGAAAAGTAGTGTGTGTTAAACCATATGATATAACTATTGCAAATAAAATAATAGAAGAATTTATGTTAGTTGCAAATATGACAATTGCAGAAAAGTTTTATTTTTTAGAAGCACCTTTTATATATAGGATACATGAAAAGCCAGATGAAGAAAGACTAAGAGATTTAAATGAAATTTTAGCTAGCTATCATAAAAAAATAAAAGCATTAAAAAACATTCACCCAAAGACATTATCAGATATTTTAAGTAGTATAACTGACGAAGAAGAAAAGCAAGTAGTGTCAAGTTTTATGTTAAGAACCTTAAAACTTGCTAGATATAGTGAAGAATGTATTGGACATTTTGGACTTTCAGCAAAGTATTATTGTCATTTTACATCTCCAATACGTAGATATCCTGATTTGTTTATTCATAGAGTAATATCTGATTATATTTCAAATAATTATTTATTAAGTGATGAGAAATATAACAAGTACTTAAAGCAAGCAAAATTATATTCAAAGAGTTCGTCAGAGGCAGAAAAACTTTCTACTTTAATAGAAAGAGATTTTGACAATTTGTATGAAGTAATGTATATGTCAAAATATATTGGAAGTATATATAATGCTATTATTGTACAAGTGGCTTCATTTGGTATGTTTGTCCAATTAAATAATACCGTAGAGGGATTTGTATCATTTGAAGATATGCCATATTATGATTATTATATATTTAACGATAAAAAAAGAATGCTTGTTGGTGAAAATACAAAGGAAGTATTTAAAATAGGAGATAAAGTTGTTGTAAAACTTATTCGTTGTAATATAAGGTCTAAACAAATTGACTTTAGAATAATAAAGAGAGGTATAGAAAATGGAAGTAAATAAGAATAATAAGAGAAAAAAAGTATCTAGTAATAGAAAAGTCGCTAACGTAAAAGTTAATCCTAAAAAAGAGGAGAAAAATATGTTTGTTTTGCAATTGAAAGAATATTTTTCATATTATAATAAAAATTATAAGAAAAAACATATGATATTTTATATTATTTCGCTTATATTGTTTTTTATATTTCTTTCAATATTCATATCAAGTATTGATGTAACAGCTCAATTACAAAATATTAGTGAAAGTGTTGAACAATTTAATGTTAATATTTTAAATACAATACTTAAAGAGGACATACCAATTTCATTTTTAATTATATTTGCCGGTATTACTCCTTTTATACATTTACCTATTATAGGTTTTTTATATCCATATATATTAGCTGGAAATATTGCTAACTTGTTTACTATTTCATCACATTACGCTAATTTAATATTTATGACTGTAGGTAGTGTAATAAAAATATTTGCTGTATCTTTAGCAATAGTTGCAGGATTTGATTATTGTAGTTATTCTTCAAAGAAGTTTAGATATTCGCAGGGAATGTCTTTTGGTGTACAAGATTTAAAGAGGCACTATTATACCATAAGGAATAATAAAGAAAAAGTAGAAGAAATAGATTTACAAAAAAATGAGAAAGCACAAAAAAAAGAGAAACTAAATGTAAAAGTACCATATAAAATGCTATTTTATACATGTTTAATTTGTATTATTATAATGATGATAGGAACGATTATAACGGCAATTTAGGAGGAAAAAATGCGAGCTAGATTTAATAAAAATTCAAAAGATGAATTAGTAAAATGCGATAAATATATAGAAAGTAAGGAAAAATTACAGGAAATATTAAAAAATAATTCAAAGAATAATAAAAAGTTATATATAGAGATAGGGATGGGAAAAGGTGAGTTTATCTCTAATATGGCCTTTGATGATAGGGCTAATATATATATTGGTATAGAAATATGCATTCCCGTTTTAGCTCTTGCTATAAAGAAAATAAACCGTTTTGAAGAAGAACATAATATAAAACTTGATAATTTATATTTAATGTCTTTTGATGCTTTAAATATAAAAGAAATGCTAGGTAGATATAAAGTTGATAAGATATTCCTTAACTTTAGTGATCCATGGCCTAAGAAAAGGCACGAAAAGAGAAGATTAACTAGTAAGAATTTTTTAGAACAATACAAAAAGGTTTTAAAAAAAGATGCAACAATTGAGTTTAAAACTGATAATAGAGGATTATTTGAATATAGTTTAGTTAGTATGCAAAATAATGGACTTTACTTTCATGAAGTATATTTAGATTTGCATAAAAGTAATGTTTTTAATGTTATGACTGAATATGAACAAAAATTTTCTAAATTAGGTCCTATATATAAATTAGTAGTAAGTGATAAAAGGCTCTAAATTAGTGTTTCATTGAATTTTTATCCAAAAATTTGCACAAAATATTATTAAAATATGAGTCAAATGTTGACAAATTGAATAAAATATATTAAAATAATTAAGTAAGTTGTCGGTGGATATGGCACAGTTGGTTAGCGCGCCAGTTTGTGGCACTGGAGGTCATGGGTTCGAGCCCCATTTTCCACCCCACTTATTTAAATGTATATTGGGATGTAGCCAAGCGGTAAGGCACCAGACTTTGACTCTGGCATTTCGTAGGTTCGAATCCTGCCATCCCAGCCAATAAACTTTATTTTCGCTCTGAAATACTTTGTATAAAAGCATTTCAGAGTTTTTAGGTTCAAAGTCAATAGTTGGGGTGTAAAAATCAAAAATTATGTTTCAACGCTCTAATACTTCATTTCTGCTCTTGTTAATTTTTTCCACATTCCTTTGCCAATTATTAAAACTAAGCATAAAAGTTGCATAAATCAAAGAAAATAATATTGTAATTCCTACTAGATTAGTATATAATAATTATTAATTATTAGGAGGGAATGTAATGAAAATATCAACCAAAGGCAGATATGCTTTAAGAGTAATGATAGATATAGCAATGAATAGCAATGGCGAATATATTTCTGTTAAAGATATAGCAGCAAGACAGAATATATCTAAAAAATATTTGGAACAAATAATGACAATGTTATCAAAGGCAAAATTAATAGAAACGACAAGAGGTAATACAGGAGGATATAGGCTTACTAAAAAAACAAAAGAATACAAAATTGGAGATATTTTAAGAGCAACAGAAGGAGATTTAGCACCATTAGATTGTTTGATAGATAACAACGTTTGTAATAGAAAAGAAAATTGTAAGACATATTCGTTTTGGGAAGGACTAGACAATGTTATAAATGAGTATATAGATAGTAAAACACTAGAAGATTTAATTAAGTAACTGTGAAAGTTGCTTGATTTTTTATATATTTTACTATTCCTATTGACATACTAGGAAAAAGATGCTATACTATTCCTATCAAAAAAGTAGGAGGTAATAATGAAAGAAATATATTTTGATAATGCAGCTACAACTAAATTGGATGATGAAGTATTAAAAGAGATGATGCCATATTTTGCAGAAGAATATGGTAATGCTTCTTCAATTTATAAATTAGGAAGAAACAACAGAAATGCGGTAGAAACTGCAAGAGAAAAAATTGCAAGAATAATAAATGCAAGGCCAGATGAAATTTATTTTACAGCTGGAGGAACTGAAAGTGATAACACTGCTATAAGAGGAATTGCATACTCTAATAAGAAAAGAGGAAATCATATTATAACATCTAAGATAGAGCATCCAGCTGTATTAGAAACTTGTAAACAATTAGAAAAAGAGGGCTTTGAAGTAAGTTATATAAGAGTAGATGAAAATGGAATAATTAATTTAGATGAATTAAAAAATTCTATAAAGGATACTACAACTCTTATTTCTATTATGTTTGCCAATAATGAAATAGGTACAA
>CAYSKD010000053.1:0-6685 GCA_964431665.1 uncultured Clostridium sp. | reverse complement strand
CATAGATAATTTATTTAAAAAATAAGTTTTCTTTTTTTAGCACTTTTATTGACTTTGTAATAATTTTGTAATATACTTAGGATATATTAGAAAGAAGTGAGTGTTATGGAATTTAAAGCAAATGAAGGCAAAAATGTTGGAATAGAAGTAAATGGTAAAAAATATTTAAGAAATGCAATAGAAACTCATTATGTTCAAATTGGTGAGAGTTATATTGATATTATCGAAAAGTATGTAAAGCCTATATATAAAGAAGGAGATATTGTTTCTATAAGTGAGAAGATTATAGGGCTATGTCAAGAGCGAGTTGTGTATAAAAAGGATGTCAAAGTAGGAAAGTTAGCTAAATTTTTGTCAAGATTTGCAATGAGAAGCGATGCAGGAGTTGGAGTTGACAATCCATATAAAATGCAATTTGCAATAAATCTTTGTGGACCACTAAAAGTATTATGGGCTGCAATAGCTGGTGGATTTTGCAAATTGTTTGGTAAGAGAGGAGTCTTTTATGAAATCGTTGGACCTGAAATTAGTGGCTTAGATGGATTTTATGGAGAAGTCTTTGAAGATTATGCAGATTTTGGTATAAGAATACCAGATAATTCAACAGGTGTTTGTAATGAAATATACGAGAAATTGGGTATTAAGTGTATGATTGTTGATGCAAATGATTTTAATGTTGAAATACTTGGAAAGGCTGATGCAATAGAGGCTAGTGAAGATGAATTAAAGGGTATGATAAAAGATAATCCAGCAGGTCAAGCAAAAACATTGACTCCTATTATATTAATAAGAGAAAGTGAAGATTTAAATGAAGATATCAAAGTTGAAGAAAATGAAAAAATAGAAGATGCTGAAAATGAAGTAAACGAAATAGAAAATAGTGAAACTAATTAAAAAATATAAAATAGATATAATATAATCAAAAGATAAACACAATATATTTTTGGAGGACGAAATGTCAAAAAAAGATATTAAAAATAATGAGATAGTTAAAACAAAAAAAGAAATAAAAAATAAAGTAGAAGAGCCAAAAAGTTCAAATGGACTTTTTGACTCCTTTGGCATTAAAAATAAAAAAATATATATTTGTACTATAGTATTTGCTATCTTGTTAATTATTTTTTTGATATTTGGAATCTTTGCTTGTATTAATAAATTTAATAATGATGTATATAGCAATATATCAATATTAGACATAGATGTTAGTGGTAAAAGCTCACAAGAATTAATAGAATTATTAAATAATAGGCAAAATGATATTAACAATTTAACTCTTAGCGTTTATCAAAATAACAGTGAAATATATAAAATAATGGCAGATGAAATAAATTTTAAAATAGATGTTGCAGATACTATAAAAGAAGTAATGGAAATTGGTAGGAGTTCAAATATATTTAAAAATACCTTTGATATTATTAAAGTATTAATAAATGGTAAAGTTGTAATTCCTGTATGTACATATGATGATTTAAAACTTGAAGAAATAATAAAAAATATAGATTTAAGTTTAAATAATAGAATGGTATTAAGTACATATAGTATAGATGAGCAAAACAAGAAAATAATAATAACGAATGGAAAATCAGGTAATGCAATTAACTATGAGACTGAAAAAAACAAAATAATTTCTGCTTTTACTGATTTAAACTCTACAAGCATAAGACTAGAAGTTTTTAATGAAAAGCCAGACTTAATAAATATAGACGAGATGTATAATAATATAAAAAGAGAAGCAAAAGATGCATATATTGATGAAACCACAAAGCCTGCTACAATTGTAAGTGAAGTAGTAGGAATTGATTTTGATAAAGAAGGATTAAAAAAACTATTCGAAATTGAGGAAAATAAAGAAGAGGGAAAAATTATTGAATATGATTTAACAATTACTAATCCAAATATAAAAGTAAGTGATATTTCATATGACTATTATAATGATAAACTTTCTGGAAAAACTACATATTTTGATATTGCCCAAAAAGAAAGATGTAATAACATGGAAATCGCATTGCAATATTTAAATGGAAAAGTTATAATGCCTGGTGAAATATTTTCATATAATAATGCCATAGGTGAAACAACTAGTGTAAAAGGTTATCAAGAGGCTCCAACATTTAAAGGAAATTTAATAGTAAACGAACTTGGAGGAGGAATATGCCAAACATCTTCAACGTTATATCAAGCTGCACTTTTGGCAAATTTAGAAATCGTTGAAAGACATCAACACGGACTACCTGTAGGATATGTTCAACCAAGCTTGGATGCTACTGTATATTCTCCTTTGTTAGACTTAAAAATAAAAAACACAAGGAATTATCCTGTAAAAATTGTAACATCATATAGTAGTAGCGGTAGTATGAATATTAGTATATTTGGTACTAAGGAAAATGAAGAATATGAGATATCATTAACAAGTAATTACATTGAAAAAATACCATATAATACTAAGTACATATATGATGAAACTTTAGAAGATGGGCAGCAATTAGTTATTTCTACTGGAGTGGATGGATATATATCTGAAGGATATATTACTAAAAAACTAAATGGAAATGTTATTAGTTATACGTTACTTTCAAGGGATACATATAATGCTAAAGAGGAAATTATAAAGATTGGAACAAAAGATATCAATGAAAGCGTAGAGTAATATAATTTTAACAATATTTTTAAATTTTATTGCATTTTACATAATTATATAGTATAATATTGTTAGATGTGAATCTTAAGAAAGAGGTAAAGATTTATGGAACCTTTAATACAAATGAATAAATTTGAAATAATAGATATGCCTGGAATGAATACAATTGCCTTTGTTGTGGAAAAGGATGATGAAGGGTATAAAAAAGGAAACGCATTACTTTCATTACAAAAAATAGAATGTATTGAAACACAAATTGATGGAAAAATAAAGAAAGTATTTAATGTGTTAAAAACTGATAAACAATCTCAATTAATTGTACTTCTTACACTAACAAATACAAAAGCAATATTAAGTACAGGTGAATTAACAGATAATGGGTTTAAAGTAACCGAATCAAATGTACCATTAAGCTATGGTACAATATATAATCAAGATGGAGTAGAATATAAAGAAGTTGAGTATACTCCAAATATGAAAAGACATTTTTCGATTATTGATACTCAAACAGGTGAAGAGGTAAAGCCAGTGCTTTATACTGATGAAATAAGTGGTGCTATAAAAGGAAGGTGTAAATTATTACCTAATAAACCATATATAGTGCTTGAACTTAGATTTGAAGAAGAATAGAATTAAATGAAGTAATAGATGTAGTTTAAATGTAGAAAAAAATGTAAAATAGGGAGGAAATCTAATATGATTAATAACATAAGAATAAAAGTATCTACTGTTACTTTTAAAGAAATTGGGGATAAACTTGTTTTTGGAGATTCTAAAGAATTATTAGTAAATAATCCATATAAAGAATTGGATTCAAAAACTCAAGGACTATCCGGTGAAAACGATATGATTATATAAACATTTTTGTTATTTAGCATAAGACAAATTAAGAGGTGTACATATGAAAACTGAATTTAAAAAAATAAAAAGAGAGGCAATGCCTTTTTTAATAGCATTTATTGTCTTTGACATAGTTGTCATAGGCAGTATTTGTTATGCAATATCTAATATACCTAAGGGATCAAATTCTGGAGAATCTGTAGTTTATGTGGTTCAAAACTTTTTGCCAAGCATGACAGGACTAAAGTTTTTTAAAGGAATGTTTGTTGATTTCTTAGGCTTTTTGTATGCATCATTTTGGACATTAATAGTATTTGCGATAATGTTTTTATTATGGAAAGTAAAGTTTTCAAAAACTCATAAATATGATGGAATAGAAAGTGGCTCTAGTCAATGGAGTAAACATGGTGAGGAATTTGAAAAAACTTCAGATGGAAAAGAAATACTTAATAAAAAGAATGGATTTATATTAAGTAAAGAACATTATTTAGGAACTGATTTAAAGAAAGTATTAATAAATAAAAATATACTTGTTGTCGGTGGCTCTGGTGCTGGTAAATCTGCTTGTTATATAAAGCCAAACATATTACAGCTATTGGGTTCTTATGTTATAACAGATCCTAAAGGAGAATTATATAGAGAAACTTCTGGTTTTTTAAAAGCAAATGGATATAACGTTAGAGTATTAAATCTAGTAAATCCTGAATATAGTGATAGGTATAATCCTTTAGCACACATAATTGATCATACTAGTGTAGATATAATAGCACATACTATAGTAGTAGGTGCAACAAAAGGTCAACCAACTAATGATCCATTTTGGGATAATACTGCTAAAATGTTATTAAAGGCTTGCATTTATTATGTTATATCAGTACTTCCAGAAGAAGAGCAAAACTTATCAAGTTGTCTAAGTATAATACGTCAAGGCGGCTCAGATGAGACTTTATTTGATAAATTATTTATTGATGAATTAAAACCAGAGCATCCTGGTAGAATACAATATGAAAACTTTAAAACCGCAGCAGATAAGACAATGCAAAGTATAATTATTTCTACAATATCAAAAGTTGAAACTTTTGATACTCCATCAATGCAAAGAATTACTACATCTAACAATATAGATTTTGAAGAATTAGGAAATAGGAAAACAGCACTTTATGTTATAACTTCAGCAGCAGATAGTACATATGACTTCGTATCTACTATATTCTTTAGTCAGATGTTACAAAAACTATATGCACAAGCAGATAATAATGGTGGAACATTAAAAAATCAAGTATACTTTCTACTTGATGAATTTGCTAATATAGGTCAAATACCGGACTTTAACAAAAAACTTAGTACAACTAGAAGTCTTGGAATAAGTATTTCAATTGTTGTACAAAGTTTGGATCAATTGGAAGCGTTATATAAAGATAATTATGAAAATATAATGGGTAACTGTGATACAAAAGTATTTTTAGGAAGTTCTTCTATAAAAACTTGCGAATACTTCCAAAAGAGTATGGGACAAACGACTATTAAGTTTATGAGTAGATCTGTAAGTAAAGATAAAAATGAATTAACAAAACAAGGAGTTTCAGTTAGTGAGCAAAGACAAGGAAGAGATTTAATGACTATTGATGAAATAATGAGACTTGATCCAAATGAAGAATTACTAATTGTTAGGACTTTAAAACCAATTAGAACAAAAAAAGCTTGGTATTTTAAATATCATCCAATGAGAGATGAAGCAGCAAAATACGAGATTAAAGATATGAGTCAAATGCCCAAAACCGATGATGTTCCTATATGTGTTATGGATGTAAGGGCTCATATTGAAAAAAGAGAAAAGATGGTAAGAGATAGAATAAATTCTATTAGCAATAATAAAGATACAAATGATTTGTATCAATTAATGGATGATAGTGCTAATACTCAGAAAGATTCAAATAAATCGGTTGCTAATGATAATCCAAATCCAGATTTTGATTTGCAAGCAGAGTTAGAAAAAAAGTTTGATGAATTATTTGGAAATGATAATAAACATTAAATTTTAATAGACAATAAGGTATCCTAGAAGTATATTCTAAGATATCTTTATTATAATATATACTTAATTATCATCAAATGTACCAAGAGATATTATGAAATTATTTCTATAGATATGAATAGCTTCTATATCTAGTTTATCAGTAAGAAGTAATAAAATTACAAGTATTTTATTAATATCTAAGTTACCTAGTCCACAGTTATCTAAGAAATTATTTGGTAAATTATTAAAAAAGCTCTCCATAGTATCACTACCCTTAATAATATATATTTTTTTGTTGTATTTTTATGAATAATATAGTATAATACTAGTATATTCGGAGGAAATGAAATATATGAAAAAAAGGAATTTTGTTATAATAATTCTTATTCTTATAGCAGTTGTTATAACTGTGCTTATTACTAATATATTACTTGATACTACAGGAAGTATAAATCAAGGTAAATTTAGAGTAAATGACGTAGTTATAAAATCAACAGTAAATGTTGAAGAATTAACTACTGAAAGTGAAGAATTGAGCGGATTTGAGAGTATAAAGCTAAATTTATCTCAAAGTAATAGTTTGGTAATGCTTGTAACAAAAGATGAAGAATTTGAAAACGCATATATTGACAATATATCTTTAAAAAATCCTGAAATTATGGGAAATATAATCATATCTGAGGGAGAGAGTGCTACTAATATAATAGATATGTCACAAAAACAGGTATCTATTTACCCTGTTGAAAAAGATGGACAGTATTTAATTCAAATTAATATAGATAATGTTAATTTCATAACAGATGCTAATATACCAAGTGGTGTAAATTCAGTTACATATGATGGTACTATGTTAAGAGTTTTAGATATAGCTATAGCAAAATTAAAATTTGAACTAAGATTTAATATTAATTTAGTTGATAAATCGGGTAAAATTAATACTTGTAAAATTAAATTAAATTTACCTGATGAACAACTTTTAGAAAATGGAATTAGTGTTAATAGAGAGGATTTATCTAATTATAAATTTAGTGTTAAAAATAAATCACTATTTTAAAACAAATTTATAATTTGAATTGCCTATTAAACTATAATTGCGTTGAAGTATAAAACTAATGAGCTACTAATTATACATATTTGCAAAAAGTTTATAAAATTTGTATAATAAGTTTAAGAAAATAAGGGAGATAAAA
>CAYSKD010000052.1:0-6741 GCA_964431665.1 uncultured Clostridium sp. | reverse complement strand
CAATTCTGCAAACTGTTGATTTAACTACATTTAAGAGCTGAAATAGATATTTTTTGTGCGGTAGCTTTCGCATACGTGTCTAGTTACCGTACAACAGTATCAGGCTGGGAATCAAATTCCTAACCTGTATTTTTGTATGGAAAAAATAATAAAGAAATAAAGAAACATGAATGTAAAAATAATAAAAAGAATAATGTATATTAAATTTAGTCTTGAATATCAAAACCAAAAATTTTTCTAAAATATTAATTAAGTAGATTGATAAAGAACAAAAGATTTATCTCTTTAAATTAATAATTAGCTTTACAAAACAGCTAACAAATGTTAAAATATATATAGTAAATAATAAAGGTAAATTAATAAAAAAGTTTATATTTTATTAATTTTATTAAATTGAAGAGGGGTAGAGTTATGAATGATTGTTTATTTTGTAAAATTGTAAAAGGAGAAGTATCATCTCAGAAAGTGTATGAAGATGATTATATATTAGCTTTTAAAGATATACATCCTGTAGCACCTATACATGTACTTGTAATTCCAAAAATACATATAAAAGATTATAATGATGTAAATGAACAAAATTTAATCTATGTTGCAAAGATTCAAAATGCCATAAAAGAAGTTGCAAAAATATGTGGAATTTCAGAAAAAGGTTATAGAGTTATATGTAATACTGGAAAAGATGGTGGGCAAGTAGTGCAACATTTGCATTTTCATTTAATTGGTGGAAAAGAATTAGGCCCAAAAATAGTTAACTAAATCTTATTTATAAGCTTTATATGAAAAGGAGGAATTTATATGGCAATTGCTGCATTAATAATTGGTATAATTTCTATTTTGTTTTCATTTTTACCTGTTTTAAGTGTTGTTTCCATTTTTTTGGGGATAATAGCTCTTAGTCTTGGCTTAGGAAGTATTATATCAAAAAATACTAAAAATAAAGGAATGGGAATAACTGGTTTTGTTTTAGGAATTGTTTCAATAGTTATATCTATATTTATAACAGTTATATATGGTGTAAGTTTGTTAGACTTTATATCTGATGATTTACAGCAGTATTTAGAAGATTATGATTATGATTATGATTATGACTATAACTATAACTATGACTATGACTATCAAAAATTTATGTAAAATATAAATATAAAAACGTTATATTATATAAGTATTAGTGAAACTTTAGTGAAAAAACGTGACTTTTATTACTAAATAAGGTATAATATATCTATAAAATGTAGATAATATTTACATTAAAGGAGGAATTTTTATGAGTGAAAAAAATAAAAAAGAATTAGAAGAAAACACAACAGTAGTTGAAAGTGAAGTAGCAAATGTGGAAATTGCAACTAATTTAAATATATCTGAAGATGTAATTGGAATTATTGCAGGTCTTGCCGCTTCAGAAGTTGAGGGAATTGCTGGTATGACATTAGGATTCGTAGATGGAATAAATCAATTCTTAGGTGGAAATAAAAAATATTCAAAAGGTGTAAAAATAACACTTGAAGGAAGAAAAGTAACAGTTGATCTGTTTGTTAATGTTACATACGGAGTTAGAATACCTGATATAGCATGGGCTGCACAAAATGCAGTAAAAAATGCAGTTGAGACAATGACAGGTTTAGAAGTTGTTGCAGTTAATATAAATGTACAAGGAATAATTTTTGATAAAAAAGATGCAACTAAAGTAGAACAACCACAAGAAGTAGAAGAGTAGATGTTGTGTGCCCAAACTAAAAACTTGTTTGGGCTTAACTTAATATATAAAAAGGGGGAAAAATGTTGAAAGGTTTTGAAAAATTTTTGTTAATATTATTTTCAATAGTAATAATTATAATGTCAGTTGGAATTTTATTATACTCTACAGAAATGATAGAAAATCTTACTATTTTTGTAACAGTTAGAAATTGGCTTGTAAATAATAAAATAGTTGGCATATGTATTGGTGCTATTTTTGCACTTCTAGGACTTGTTGGAGTATTTTATTCATCAGATAGTGTAGATGATACAAAAGGTGGACTAGCCATTAAAGGAGAAAAAGGAACTGTATATTTAACACGTGATACTTTTGAAAGTATTATTTTAGCAGTTACAAGGGGCTATGTTGAATTAAAAAATGTAAAAGTGGATATTTTAATGTCTGAAGAAGGAATAATTGCAAATGTATATGCAATGATATTACCAGATACAGTCGTTCCAACACTTACAGCTAAACTACAGGATAATATAAAATCAAGTGTACTAAAGCAAACAACAGTAGAAATAAAAGAAGCAAATATTAAAATTAGAGGTGTATATATTGAGCCTCAGAAAAAATAGGATGTGATTTTATGAAAGATTTTATAGATTACGTGGTAAGAAATAAATACGTTATAATTTGTGTAAGTATAGTTGTTATATTATATGCACTAGGAATAGTGGAATTACTTACTAAGGCTATAATACTTATAGTTTTAATTGGTCTTGCAGTATTTGTAGGAAAAAAGTTACAAGATAATGAAAGTAATATAAAAGACTTTTTTAATTTTAAAAAATATAAAAATGGTGATACAGTATATTATTATCAAAAGAAAAAAGATAAAGAGTAGAAAATTGTTATGTAAAAGATAAGGAATGTATAAAAATTATGGGAAGAAAAAAAGCAAGAGACTGTGCATTTAAATGTATATATCAACTAGAATTTGATAAGGATAAAAGTGTAGAGGATATTTTGAAATTTTATTATATCGAAAATGAAGTAGATACAGAAGAAAAAGATTATATAGAAAAAGTATTAATTGGAGTAAAGGAAAATTTAAACATAATAGATGAAATTATATTATCTAAGTTAAAAAATTGGTCAATACAAAGAATTGCCAAAATAGATTTGGCAATTCTTAGACTTGCTATATATGAAATAAAGTATATGAAAGATATACCTAAAAAAGTTAGTGCAAATGAGGCCGTAGAATTAGCTAAATTATATCGGAGCACCTGATTCAAAATCGTTTGTAAATGGCCTTTTAGCAAAAGTAATAGGGGGTTAATATATTAAATTATGGAAAAGATATATACTGTATCTCAAGTAAACAAGTATATTAAGATGTTATTTGATAAAGAGACATTCTTAAATAATATTAGTATAAGCGGAGAAATAACTAATTTTAAAGCACATTATACAGGACATTTTTATTTCACGTTAAAAGATGAACAATCAACTATAAAATGCGTAATGTTTAAATCCTTTGCGTCTTGTGTAAAATTTAAACCATCTGATGGTATGAAAGTTGTTATATCAGGTCAAATAAGCGTTTTTGAAAGAGATGGGGCATATCAAATATATTGTAAAACAATGACCCCAGAAGGTTTGGGCGATTTATATCTAGCTTATGAACAATTAAAATCAAAACTTCAAAAAGAAGGGCTGTTTAATGCAGAATATAAAAAGAAAATACCGTTTTTACCAAATAGAGTTGGTGTTATTACATCAAAGACAGGTGCTGTTGTTAGAGATATAATAAATGTTTCTACTAGAAGATATGATAAAGTTAATTTATTGATATATCCTGCAGCTGTACAAGGTGTAAACGTTGCTAGTACAGTAATACAAGGCTTAGATACTTTTAATAAATTAAATAATGTAGATGTTATTATTATAGCACGTGGAGGAGGCTCTTTTGAAGATTTGTTTGGATTTAACGATGAGGCGTTAGCTAGAAAAATTTTTGAATCTAAGATACCAGTAATTTCTGCAGTTGGACATGAAACAGATTTTACTATTTGTGATTTTGTATCTGATTTAAGAGCTCCAACTCCATCAGCTGCAGCAGAACTTGTATATCCTCAATATAGCGATATTGTAAATAGAATTTTATTAAGTAATAGAAGAAATATTAATGCAATTCAAAATTATATTGCAAGAAGAAAAGATTATGTAAAGAGGCTTAAAGCGGCAAAATTAGAAAAGGTGCCCTTAGATATGATAAATAAATATAGACTTGTAATAGATAGCAGTATTAAAGATAGTGAAAGTATATTAAGAATGAAAGTTGAAAAATATAAAAGTAGATGTATGCAGACAATTTCTAAGATAGATGCGTTAAGTCCTTTAAAAACTTTGACCAGAGGATATAGTGTAATAGAAAATAAAAAAGGACAAGTTATAAAATGTAAAGATGAGGTAAAAAAAGATGATATATTAAATGTTACTTTAAACGATGGTAAAATTGAAGTAACAGTTAATTAATTTCAAGGAGGTATATAATGTCAGAATTAAAACAAGATAAAAAAACATTTGAGCAAAATTTAAATGATTTAGAAAAAATCGCTGCAAATCTTGAAAAAGGAGATTTAAATTTAGATCAAGCTATAGCTGAATTTGAATTAGGAATGAAACTTTCAAAGGAATGTACAAAAAAACTAGATGAAGCAGAAAGAAAAATTAATATTTTAGTACAAAAAGAAAATGGAGAAGTACAAGAAGAAGAATTTAGCACAGATATATAAAATATATATAAAAATGTATAAAAATCCCAAGTATATTGTTTAGTTATATAGCAAAGAATATATTTGGGTGATTTTATGAATAAAAATAATAGAAAATCAATTAGAGAAAATAAATATATAAATCAGTCAAAAAATAAAGTTGATTTAGGTTATAATCTAGAGTTAGAAAGAGGAGATTTAAAAGACTTAAAAAAGAAAGGCTATGATTTTATACCAAGATTTAATCATCTTGTATCATTAGATGAACAAAAAATAAAAGTCGAAGAAATAGAGAATAAGACAAAATAAGTATAAAATAAACGATTTTTGAAAATTTGTTCATATATTGACTCGGACATGTATATATAAAACTATAAGGAAAAGAGGTTTTTCTATGAAGAAAGGTGTTGAAAAAATTGTTATTTCTTTAATTATAGTTTCTATTGTTTTTATGACTACTTTTGTATTAAGATCACTGCCTAACAATTTCTGTAAGTTTATATGTTGGCTTGGAAATTGTGAAAGTAATGAAACGTCTTAATTAACTAATTAAGTAAAAGAAAATAATTATATAATTAATTGTTGTAAAGAAGAAAATATCAAAATATTATATAAAAATGAGTGAAAAATTTTTCACTCATTTTTATATAATTTTTAAAATTATAGATTAAATACATAATATTTATGTGGTTATTGACATATTTTTATTTTTTGGTATAATAATTAAGTATCAAAAGGAAGTGTTGAAAGTGAAAATAGGAATAGTTGGACTTCCAAATGTTGGAAAATCTACTCTTTTTAATGCTATTACAAAAGCTGGGGCAGAAAGTGCTAATTATCCATTTTGTACAATTGAACCCAATATAGGTATGGTAACAGTCCCAGATGAAAGAATCAATGTATTGTCAAAAATGTATGATAGTGATAAAACTACTTATGCAACTATTGAATTTGTTGATATTGCTGGCCTTGTTAAGGGTGCTTCTAAAGGGGAAGGACTTGGAAATAAATTTTTATCGCATATAAGGCAAACAGATGCTATAGCACATATTGTAAGATGTTTTGAAGATGAAAAAATAGTGCATATTGAAGGTAAAATTGATCCAATTAAAGATATTGAAACTATATCTTTGGAACTTATATTGGCTGATTTAGAGACTATTGCAAAAAGACAAGAAAAGGTTATAAAATTAATTAAAGCTAATGATAAAAAGGCAATGCTTGAAAAGGACTTATTAGATAGGCTAACTAAACATTTAGAAGCATCTAAACCAGCTAGAACATTTGATTTTAGCGAAGAAGAAAAAGAACTTTTAAAAGAAACTTACTTGCTTACAAATAAACCAACAATTTATGTTGCCAATGTATCTGAAGAACAACTTTTGGATATAGAAAATGATAAATACGTAAATGAAGTAAAAAAATATGCTATAAATGAGGGAGCTAAATTTGTTTTTTTATGTGCAAAATTGGAGGAAGATTTAAGTGAGCTTGATGATCAAGATAGACTTATGCTAATGAAGGATTATAATATTGAAGAGTCAGGACTAGATAAGTTAATTAAGGCAAGTTATAGTTTATTAGGTCTTATTTCATATTTAACAGCTGGCAAACAAGAGGTTAGAGCATGGACTATAACTAAGGGAACTAAAGCTCCACAAGCAGCAGGTAAAATTCATTCTGATTTTGAAAGAGGATTTATAAAAGCAGAAGTAGTATCTTATGAAGATTTAGTAAAATATGGCTCAATGAATGTAGTTAAAGAAAAGGGACTTGTAAGATTAGAAGGTAAAGAATATGTAATAAAAGATGGAGACATTATATTATTTAGATTTAATGTATAATATTACATAAAAATCACTAAACATAAAGTTTAGTGATTTTTTTACTAATTTTAGTTTACGCAAATTTCTCTATTTACTCTTTCAATCTTGGTAGGTCGTAAACTCGAATCGAACATTTAGATAAAAAGCAGAACATATATTTACTTATCACTATAATAAGTTTTCGCAAAAAATAGGTTGCAGTGATGTAAAAATTATAAGTGTACCTGTGGATAGAACAAATATGTTTTTTAAATATTTTTCTAACTATGATGATTTAATCTTTTTAGTTAATTTTGGAATATACACATCATTTTAATAATTAAAAACTAAAAAGTAATATTTTTAATAATCACTTTATGTGGCTCAATATATGTAAGATTAGTTTTCTCTAATTTCCTAATGCTACCATTGATAAAGGTAGGAGTAGCTTTAGAAGACTCACATATAAATT
>CAYSKD010000051.1:0-6792 GCA_964431665.1 uncultured Clostridium sp. | reverse complement strand
TATTCCTCCTATAAATTTTTTTAGAGTTATCTGAATATTTTATATAGCTATTATATATTTATTTTACATAAATGTCAATACTTTTATATTATTTTAAATGAAGTTATAAAATAAATGTTTAATAGTTAGTTATTCTTATTAATGTTGTATATGGATGACTAATAACTCTATATTAAATAATACTTCCACATTTTATTGTAATACTGCTAAAAGATGTGTATTTATTAACTCATTTTTAAAAATAATATATTTTTATACTAAACATATAATAAAGTAAAGGAGGAATATATGAATAGTAAAAACAAGCTACAAAATTTTAAGGAAGAAAAAGAATATATCATTTCAAAACTTAAAGAAAATAATGAAGATTTAGATATTAATGCTCTTCTAACCAATTTAAATCATCCACTTCATAGTAAAGCTAAAAAACTTGATTTAATTAGACTAGAAATCCTGCAAGAAAAGCTACCATATTTAAGAAAAACTCTAATTCCATTTATAGACTCACATATAATATCTTCTTTTAAAATGCAAAATGATAAAATAGATGAGTTAGTTAACGATAACACAGGAGATACTATATTAAAAACACTAGATAATCTTTCAGATTTTGAACTAAAGCTTATAGAACTTACGACAAAAGTAAATCTTAATTTTTATCGAGAAATTAAAATATAGATTAATATATACAAAAATCTCACTAGGATTATTTACTAATACTAGTGAGATCTCAGCTTTTTAAAACTTTTTACATTGCATTTTCATTATCTATATTTATAAAATTATGCCTCTTTAGACAACTTAATTATTCAAATATTCATCTAAATTTTTATTCCTATATTCTAGTACTGGCATTTGCGAAGTTGGAACAAATCCAGGCTTTGCATTTATAACATCTGGAA
This sequence comes from uncultured Clostridium sp., assembly GCA_964431665.1. Taxonomy (GTDB): domain Bacteria; phylum Bacillota; class Clostridia; order TANB77; family CAG-465; genus CAG-465. Next base: position 5,890 of record CAYSKD010000051.1, on the reverse strand, counting down.
TACGATTAACTATAGTTGCACAAGTTAATTCAACAGTTGCTGGTTTATCTATTACTACAGTAGTATCTGGTTCTCCATGAATAGTCCATTCATTCTTATCAAACTCTTCTTTAGCATATACTTTACCTATACATTGACTTTCTATTATAATACCTTCTTTAGTTTCAGTAGTTACAATAGCAGACATACCTGTTGCATCTCCTGCTTTTATAACCATATTAAGAGTAGTAGAAGTTAAATCTTTATCGTAAGTTAACGGTATAGTTTTTTGAGTTTGATGAGTTATTGTAAGTCCAAGTTTATCTGCAAGCCATCCATTAACATTCCACATGTATGATGGTAAATATTCACCATTTTTAATAGTTTCTTGTCTTTGATTATCAGAAACTTCATCAACAGATGCAATCTGTTTTTCAAATTCGTCAAGTGTTAAACCAGCTCCATGTGCTTTTGCTAGAGCTATTCCATAATCTTCTACGTTATAGCTTGAACTTCCTGTTATTTTAGTTATTTTATGTGTTGAACCTGCTAAAGTTGTAATTAAATTTCCCCAATAAACATCTTGATATCCAGCACCTGTAAGTGTACATCCTGTTTTTCTTGCAATTTCATCTAACTGATTTGTTAAAGTTGGATTAGAATTAATTGGATAAAAAGCCTCTTCACATGTAGATATAGCATTAATTCCAAGCTCTGCACATATTTTAAAAGCATCATATACATCTTTAAATAAGCTCATTGTAGTGATTATACATATATCTGGTCTTGTTTCTTCTAGTATTTGTTTTGCATCCTTAGCATTAGAAATAACTACACCTTTATTTTCTCCACCAATAAGCTTTGAAATGTCTTGTCCAAACTTACTTTCATCTATATCAAATGCTGCTACAATTTCTGCGCCCTTTTCATATACATATCTCATTGTATATACTGACATTTTTCCACACCCATATTGGGCAACTTTAATTTTACTCATTATTATCTTCCTCCTTTAATTATACATATTATTTGTATAATTTCTTTTTTAATTCTAAAATATACATAAAATCATAAAAATTATTTTTAAAAGGCGCCTCCACCGCCGCCTCCGGCCACCACCTCCTCCAGAACCTACACTAGAATATCCACCAGATGATGACATACCAATTGAAGTAGCAAATGATGAGGATATAGAAGTAGAATTAATAGACATATTAATTAGCGGATATGTCATATATATATGCTCTTCATCATATCCAGTTAAAATAAGTTCTTCCTTAAATTCTTTTGATACTTTATCTGCAATGCCAAACAACGCGGCAAATACTAAATACCTACTCCAAAGCTTAAACTCTATTGGGTATCTCTCTTTTAATAGGCTATATTCCTTTAAATATTTTTCAAGTCCTTTTAATTTATTGTATTCATCTATATACATTTCCTTTATACTTCTTGCAGTACAAACTAATGCTAAAGAAAATATAGTATATATAGCTAAAAAGAAAACAGATATAAAAATTGCTATACTTTTATCACTAAAATTTAAAGGTGATATAACTAAAGTATTAATTAAAAGAATCACTACAAGTACTACAATACCAAATATTGCAAATCTAATATTTTCTTTTAAAGGCTTATTAAATAACTCATCTTGGTCTTTTACATTTTTCTCATTACAAAATCTACTATATTTACTAAGTTGTTTTGTATTTTTAGATAATTCTTTTAAGCGCGCATTTAATTCTATTTCATTAGACTTAAATTCTGATATATCTGTTTTATTTCCAATTTTTAAATCAAATAAATAATTTATAACATTTATCTCATATTCATCTAAAGTAGAATAATCTTTATTTTGATTTAATTTCATAAAATACTCATAATCGATACTATCAAAAGCTTTTTTCTTTACTTTTTTCTTTGCATCAAGTATTATATAATTTCTATTTGATAAATCAAGTATTGTTGCAAGTAAAAGATTTGTGTTACTTATTCCATATCCTTTATAATTTAGAGAACTATATTTTGAAAGGCTTAAATTATCTAATATATCAGTATAAATTTCTAATTGTTTTTTTGATTTTTTACCTTTTGATAATTCTTTATTTACTTTTATAAGTATTACGACAAATAATATAACAGCTAATACTACTACAGCACCATATATATAATTAGAAATAAAATATTTTATTTTAGCATTTTCTTGTACTTTCTCTATATCATATAATTTGTCAAAATCATATGAAGAATATACTCTTTTCGTAGCAAAATCTAAAACATTGCTATCAAAGACTATTCTTGCATCAAGTGCTCTATTTTGTGGCACATATGCTGCTTTTATATTAATTAAATTATCATTAATTGTATATGATAAATTTCCTATATAGGAATGTGGAAAAACAAGAACATTTTCCATATTTAAGTCGTTTTCAAAATTAATGTTAATATTTAAATTATTAATTTCACACTGCCAATCGTCCCCTAAAAAGTTCCAATAAATCTCACAAGCATCATCATATTTTACTGCTACATCTTCAATTTCGTAAGTGTATTTTATATACTTTTTACTATCAGCATTTGTTGGTGTATACACTTTTATCTCTTTTCTATAACCATCATCTAATAAATCGGTTACTGAAAAATAACCATTGATGCCATTTGAAAGTAATTCTTCTTCCTCTAAAATAGCTTGCTGCATATTGTCAAATGAAATATCACTACTATATGCCTTTATATTTATTATACTATTTGCTTGATATCTTAAAGAAGTTGGATCCATATCATCATTTTGAGAACTAAAATTATATTTATATAACAAATCCCTGTAAACGCCATTTGCTTTTTCATCAAAGTCATATTTTATTAATTCTTCAACTTTCATATTAGAATTACTTAAAATTGTAGCGTTAATTGTATATTCTTCTATAGAATAATCCATAGCTTTTACATTTGAAATATTAAAAAATATAACCAAAACTATATTAATGCATATATATATGATACTTTTTGTAAGCTTTTCTTTTGTTTTAATATATTCTATATTTTTTATAGACATATGTTATCAGCTCCTAGCTATCATATAATCTAACTATTTTTACTGCTGTTACTTGATTTTCATCTTCTTCCAATGAGTTTTCCTTACAATATACTTGTACTATATCTCCCGCTTTTAAATCGCCTACAGAAATTGTTTTATCACTTCTATTTACATACACTTTGGTATTAAATCCAGTTTTTACTATAATATTGCCTTTTCCACCTTTTATAAAGTTGGATTTAGTAGATACTACCTCTATTTTTCCTATTGACTCTCCCACAAAAGATACTCTTCCATAGACATAAAAACGAGTTTCTTCAGAGAATAAATCTTTGTGAGTATATGCATAATTTACAGCCCAAAACGTTAAGCCTCCAAAAACAACGATTGCTATTATTACTTTTAAAACTCTAAATCGATGCAATCCTTTAAATAATAATTTTAATAATATAATAGCCATTATTACTATTGCTACCATCATTAAAAGTTCTGCATCAACAAAACTAAATGTAATTTTAAACCAGTTTACAACATTTAAAAACCAACTAGATATAACTTCTAACATAACCACACCTCTTATATTATATACTATTCTTGAATAGACTTCATACTAAGCTTTACTTGACCTTTACTTAAATCAATTCCTATTACTCTTACTTTTACAATATCACCAACCGAAACTTCCTCCATTGGATTACGTACAAATTTATCACTAAGCTGTGAAATGTGCACAAGCCCATCTGATTTTATTCCTATATCTACAAAAGCTCCAAAAGCTGTTACATTTCTTACTGTTCCAGATAGTATCATGCCTTCTTTTAAATCTTCTATCTTTAACACATCGCTTTTTAAAATTGGTTTTGGTAGCTCTTCTCTTATATCACGACCCGGCTTTTTTAATTCATTTACTATATCATTTAAAGTTAATTCACCTACTGAAAGTTTTTCAGCCATCTTAGATATATTAATATTTTCTAGCTTTCTTCTAATACCTTCAATATTATTACTGCTATAATCAGATACATCTATTCCAAGCTCTTTTAATAGTTTGTCTGCAATTTCATAGGATTCTGGATGAACCATTGTATTATCTAATATATTTTTAGATTCAGGAACTTTTAAAAATCCTGCACACTGTACAAATGCAGTCTTACCTAGTTTTGGAACTTTTAAGAATTCATCTCTAGATGTAAACTTGCCATTATCGTCTCTATATTTTACTATATTTTCTGAAACGGTACTATTAATACCAGCAACATATGAAAGTAAAGATGGCGTAGCTGTATTTATATCAACACCAACACTATTTACAGCGTCTTCTACTACTCCGGTTAAAGTTTGTGTTAATCTTTTTTGATTTACATCATGTTGATATTGACCAACGCCAATGCTCTTAGGATCTATTTTTACAAGTTCGCACATTGGGTCTTGTAATCTTCTAGCTATTGATATTGCACCTCTAATTGATACATTAATATCTGGATATTCTTTGGTTGCAAGTTTAGATGCAGAGTACACAGAAGCTCCTGCTTCACTTACTATTGCATAATATACATCTTGATTTAATTTCTCTTTTGCCTCTTTAATTACAGATGATATAAATTTCTCTGACTCACGTGATGCTGTACCATTTCCAAGTGAAATCATATCAACATGATATTTTTTTATAAGTTCTAATAATTTTTTAGTTGAACCTTCTATATCGTTTTGAGGTTCTGTTGGATAAATTGTAGTATAATCTAATAGTTTACCTGTTTCATCAATAACTGCAATTTTACATCCAGTCCTATATGCTGGGTCAAATCCCATTATCGTATATCCTTTTAATGGTGCACTAAGTATTAAATTTTTAATATTAATGCCAAATACCTTTATTGCCGCCTCTGATGCTTCTTCAAACTTTTCAGAGCGTATTTCTCTTTCAATTGATTGTTTTATAAGTCGTTTATATGCATCTAAAATTGTTGTAGATAGTATGTCCTTAAAGGGGCTATTCTTCTTTATTATTTGCTCTTGCAAATATGCAATTATTCGTTCTTCATCTACTTCAAACTTTACTTTTAAAACTTCTTCTTTTTCTCCTCTATTTATTGCAAGTAATCTATGTGATGGTATTTTATTTATTTCTTCGCTAAAATCATAATACATGTCATAAGTAGTTTTCTCATCTTTATTAATAGCGCTAGATACAATTTTTCCTGTTAAATATGAAAGTCTACGTATTTGTTTTCTATACTTTGCATTATCTGATATATCTTCTGCAATTATATCACATGCGCCATTTATTGCATCTTCAATACTTACTACACCTTTTTGTTCATTAACATATTTTGATGCTATATCATTAATAGGTATATTTTCTTTTTGTTTTATAATTATATTAGCAAGTTCTTCTAAGCCCTTCTCTTTTGCAATAGTAGCTCTTGTACGTTTCTTTTGCTTATATGGTCTATATAAATCTTCGACTTCTGTTAACATATTTGCATTATTTATGCTTTCTTCTAATTCCTTTGTTAACTTTCCTGCCTCTGATATTAAATGTATAACTTCTTTTTTTCTAGCTTCTAAATTTCTTAAATAAGTAAGTCTATCATTTAGATTTCTAAGTACTTCATCATCTAAATTTCCTGTTACTTCTTTTCTATATCTTGCTATAAAAGGTATTGTATTTCCTTCATCTATTAAATCAATTGTATTTTTTACCTGAGATTTTTTTATTGCAAGTTCTAGTGCCAATCTTTCAATTATTTTTTCCATAATTACAAACCACTCCATAGTATAAATTTTAATAACAATTTTATTATACTTCATAGGTATGAAATTTGCAAGCAATAAGAAAAAAGTCGCCAAAAATTAATTTGACAACTTATTATA
>CAYSKD010000050.1:0-6889 GCA_964431665.1 uncultured Clostridium sp. | reverse complement strand
CGTGTTTGCATAAAATTAGTATTAAGTTCTTGTCTAATTGTATTAAATTCATGTAAAAATTCTTTAGAATTATTTTTTCTTTTTGATGATAAAACTAAAAATATAACAATTATTAGTAATATTATGGTAAAAACTAAAAGTATATTTGTTAAATTCATATATATAACCTCATTTCTAATATATATAATTATAGCAAACAAACCTTTGTTTGTCAATTGATACACAAAAGGTTTTAAAATTTATTTTACTTTAATAGCTTAAATTAATATTGTATTTCCTTAGAAATTATAGTATAATATGTCTTAACAAAATATATAAAAAAAGAAAGAAGGAAATTAGTTATGGAGTATTCAAAAGATATTGATAAAAAATGGCAAAAAATATGGGAAGAGAAAAAGTGTTTTTGTGCCACAGAAGATAAAAGTAAAAAGAAATACTATGCATTAATAGAGTTTCCATATCCATCTGGCGCTGGATTACATGTAGGACATGTTAGAGCTTTTATGGGCATGGAAGTATTGGCAAGAAAAAAGAGAATGCAAGGGTATAATGTGCTATACCCTATAGGATTTGACGCATTCGGACTTCCAACAGAAAATTTTGCAATAAAAACAGGTATTCATCCAAGGAAAGTAACTGATGATAATATTGCAACTTTTACAAAGCAATTAAAATCTGTTGGCTTTTCTTTTGATTATGATAGAATTATAGATACAACTGATCCTAATTATTACAAGTGGACACAGTGGATATTTTTAAAATTATTTGAACATGGTCTTGCATATAAAAGTAAGACGTATGTAAATTACTGCCCAAAATGTAGAGTAATACTTGCAAATGAAGAATCACAAGGTGGGAAATGTGATAGATGTGATAGTGAAATAGTACAAAAAGAAAAAGAAGTTTGGATGATAAAAATAACTGATTATGCCGATAAATTGTTAGAAGGATTAAATGAAGTTGATTTTCCAGATAGAGTTAGAACAGAACAGGAAAATTGGATTGGTAAGTCATATGGAGCAGATATTGATTTTAAAATTAATGAAACTGACGATATACTTACAGTATATACAACAAGGCCAGATACTATATTTGGTGTAACATATATGGCTATTGCTCCAGAGCACCCTTTACTTGAAAAGTTGAAAGATAAAATAGAAAATTATGAAGAAATTTTAAAATATAAAGAGGCTGCAAAGAAAAAATCTGAATTTGAAAGAGTTGAACTTGCAAAGGATAAAACTGGCGTAAAGGTTAAAGGAATAACAGTAAAAAATCCAGTAAATGGTAAAGAAGTTCCTTTATTTGTTACAGATTATGTCATGATTGGATATGGTACAGGAGCTTTAATGGCAGTACCTGCACATGACACAAGAGATTTTGATTTTGCAAAGAAATTTGGTATTGATGTAATACAAGTAGTATCATCTAAAAAAGAAAATGAAAGAATTGACTTATCAAAAGAGCCATTTGTTCAAACAGAAAGTGGAGTAATTATAAATTCAGAATTTTTAAATGGTTTAAATGTTAAAGAGGCAAAAGAAAAAATAATCAATTATTTAGAAGAAAATAAAATTGGTAGAAAAAAGACTAATTATCATATGAAAGATTGGGCTTTTGCAAGACAGAGATATTGGGGAGAACCCGTTCCAATAGTTAAGTGTGAACATTGTGGATTAGTTCCCCTAAATGAGGAAGATTTACCATTAAAACTTCCAGAAGTTGATAATTTTATTCCAGGAGAGGATGGAGAATCACCACTTGCTAAGGTTGATTCATGGGTAAATACAACATGCCCAAAATGTGGTAAACCCGCAAAAAGAGAAACAGATACAATGCCACAATGGGCAGGCTCTAGTTGGTATTTTTTAAGATATATTGACCCTAAAAATAATAATGAACTTGCAGATAAAGAGAAAATGAAATATTGGCTTAGTGTAGATTGTTATAATGGTGGTATGGAACACGTTACACGTCATCTTATTTATTCTAGATTTTGGCATAGATTTTTGTATGATATTGGAGTGGTTCCAACAAAAGAGCCATATGCAAGTAGAAGATATCAAGGATTAATACTTGGACCAGATGGTGAAAAAATGTCTAAATCAAAAGGTAATGTTGTAAATCCTGACGATATTGTTAAAGAATATGGAGCAGATACTTTAAGAACATATATATTGTTTATTGGAGAATATACTATGCATGCACCATGGTCAGAAAATGGAGTTAAAGGTGCAAAGAAATTCTTAGATAGGGTTATGAGATTACAAACATTAGCAACAGATGAAGATATATCATCTAAAGAATTAGATTTTGAACTTAATAAAACAATTAAGAAAGTTTCTGATGACTTTGATAATATGAAATATAATACAGCAATTGCGCAAATGATGTCTTATGTTAATGTATTGTATAAGCAAGATAAAGTATCAAATAAATATATTAGACCTTTTTTACAATTATTAAATCCTGTGGCACCTCATGTTAGTGAAGAGCTTTGGCAAATCCTTGGATTTAACGGATATATATTTGAATCAACATGGCCTAGTGTTGATGAAAGTAAGCTTATAACAGATACTATTGAACTTCCAGTTCAAGTAAAAGGCTCTTTTAAATTTAAAGTTGATATACCAGTAAATGCTACAGAAGAGGAAACAAAAGAGCAAGTGTTAAATGATGAAAGATTAAAAAAATATACAGATGGACACGAGATAAAAAAAGTAATTGTGGTAAAAGGTAAGATTATTAATATAGTGATATAGTAATATAGTAAATATAGCAGTTAAAAAATAAACAATAGTAAGGTTATATTCTTACTGTTGTTTGTTTTTATTTATGAGCGAATTAATTGTGTGTATAACTGCTTTTTTATTTGAAATAATTTCATTATTAAAATTTTGTATATTTGAAAATGGACCTATAGGATTTGCATTTAGTCTAGATAATTCAATTGTAAGTGTTAAAACATTATTTAGTTTAGTCCTATAATAATCCATAACTCCATATTTTAATTCTTCATTTATAAGACTATATCTAGTATACTTTGAGTATTCAAGCATTCCACTAATATGTAAATCAAGTTGTTCTTTATTTGTAGAATTAATATCTGGATATCCATATATTTCACCACCTGTTGAGTGATATGAAAATATTGCTATTAATTTTTCATCGTTATTTAAATTTTTTAGATTATATAATTTATATATGTAATTGTATAAAAATAAATTCTCTATACAATCCTTAAAAGTAGCTTTTCCAGGATATGACATTGGGCTTGCAATTGTAACAGGTATGTCATTATATCGTAGATTTGCACATTTTTGAAGACATCTTAATTTTTTCATTTCTTTAAACTTATGTATAGAATTAGAATTGATATCAATCCCTAAGCCGTTAGCAGCCCATACGCTAAGAAAATCTTCGTTTAATTTACATTTTTTTAATATTTTACATACATTATTTCTTAATATAAAATTATCTATGTTATTTACATTGTTTTTTATAACTCCTCTAAAGAGTTTTCTTTCATAAATATTGTGTGATGCTATAAAATCATCAGTGTTATATAGTTGTAAATATTTACTAGATATTTCTTCAAGTTCTTTCGTTGGAAATTTATAATAATTTTTATATAAGTTGCTAGAGACTATTATGTATCCTTCAGGGTTTAATACTGGTATAAAATGAAATGTAAATTTATTTTTTAATTCGTTATATAAATCGTCATTATGTAGTATAGTTAGCATAAATTCTAATATAAAATATGTAGTAACAATTTCTAGACCATGAGTACATCCAATTAATAGTACGTGATTTTTACCTTTTCCAATTTTGTAACTTTTAATGTTATAATTAAAAGCTGTATAGATTGTATTTTTTTCTTCATATATTTTATTATTATGATTACTAATTAAATAATTTAGAATATTTAAAACATTGTTATATGACAAAATGTAGTTATCAAGATAAATATTATCCAAGGATATCACCTAATATATATTATTTATTTAGTATAAATATATTACTGCCATAATGTTAATTTGATAAATAAGTATAATTTTAATTATTTATTAAGTTTCTTTTATACAAGCAATATGAAATATTATTTTTTATCTTTTTTGTTAAGATTTTATTTTTTGTAAATAAATAAAGATATGACTTAAAAAATAAATCATATCAATATATTATAATATTTATACTGCTATATTGCTCTTTGAACTTTGCCACTTTTTAGACATTTTGTACATACATTCATTTTTTTTGTTGTACCGTTATCATTTACTTTAACTGCTTGAACATTAGGTTTAAAAGTTCTAGCTGTTCGTCTATGTGAGTGACTTACTTGCATTGAAAAATTAACTTCTTTATCACATATTTCACATTTTGCCATTTAAAACCCCTCCTTTTTGGATAGTATATATTTATTACTCATATATTGTAACATAAATTGCTTAAATAATCAAGGTATTTGTTTTCTGTTGCTAAAAATAGTTGTAGTTCAATAAAAAAATCTCGTAAATATAGCAAAATATAGACGCTTCAGTTTATTTAAAGAACGTATTATACATAATTAAATGGTTGAGCAACTTAAAATTATTTTATATTAATTTATATTTTAATAATTGTACCAGTTGCTTGAGTTGATAAAACTTCAGTTTTTGTAATATCTTGTAAGCCTCCACTTAGAATAACTGTATCGTTAGTTTTTAAATATCCTTTAGATTTTAATAATTCAATTCCTTGATTTAACAATTTATCAAAATCAGTAATATTAGGTATCATTACAGGAATAACTCCATATTCAACTGCCATTTGCCTATAAGTTTTTTCATCTGATGTTATAACATAGATAGGACAAGCAGGCTTAAAGCTTGAAAGTATAGAAGGAGTTTCTCCAGTTTGAGATACTGCTATAATTGCATCAGCGTTTGCAAACATTGCAGAGCAACAAACTGCAAAATTAGCTTGTTTTTTAAATTTTTCGTCATCACTTAAATCAGCTTTTTCAAATGTTGTTAATTTTTCAATATTCTTTTTCTTAAATCTTCTCCAATAACAAATGTCTTTTTCACTAGCTTCGACAATTTTTGCCATTGTTTTAACAGCTTCTATTGGGTAATCGCCTTGTGCAGATTCTCCAGAAAGCATTGTTGCAGATGTTCCATCATAAACCGCATTTGCAACATCAGAAACTTCGGCTCTAGTTGGTCTTGGATTTTTTTGCATAGATTCTAACATTTGCGTAGCAGTTATGACAGGTTTGCCAGCAGCAACGGTTTTTTTAATCATCATTTTTTGAGCAGCTGGTACATTTTCTTCTGGAATTTCTACACCTAAGTCACCACGGGCAACCATAATACCATCTGTAACTTTTAATATTTCATCAAAATTATCAAGACCTTCTTGATTTTCAATTTTTGAAATTATTTTTATTCTATTTGGACCTACAGAATTAATATAATTTTTCATATCTATAACATCTTGAGCTTTACGTATAAAAGATGCAGCAACAAAATCAAAATCATTTTCAACAGCAAATTTTAAATCAGATTTATCTTTTTCAGTCATAGCAGCAAGTTTTAATTTAGCACCTGGAACATTAACTCCACGTCTACCTTTAAGTGAAGCAGAGTTTTGGAAAGTACATTTAATTTCATTACCATTAATTTCATCAATTAATAAATCAACTAAACCATCATCAATTAAAATATGTCCACCTACTTCAACATCATTTGGAAGACCTTTATATGATATAGAAAGAACTTGTTTTGTTCCTTCAACGTCTTCTGTTGTAAGAGTAATTTTATCACCCTTTGTAAATTCCATTCTTGTATTTTGGTCAGTTCCAAAAGAACCTGTCCTAATTTCTGGACCTTTAGTATCTAGCATAAATGCTACATTAGTTCCAAGTTTTTCATTTAAAGCTCTTAATGTTTTTACTTTTGTTAAATGTTCTTCATGATCACCATGTGAAAAATTTAGTCTCATAACATTCATACCAGATTTTATAAGAGCTTCAAGTACTTCGGATGTTTCGCTAGCTGGTCCAATAGTACAAACTATTTTAGTTTTTTTCATAAAAAATTCATCTCCTTAAAATGAAAGTATACATATAATCTATATAATTTATTATATGTATAGTTTTGCTAATTGCATTAATTAGTATACATTTTTTAGCAAAAAAAGTCAATGAATTTTAAAAATAATTATAAAAAATTATGAAAAGTAGAAAAAAGCAAAAAGAGCAAAATTTAATATTTTAGTTGATTTTTTTACACATTAAGCGTATAATATAAGTATAGATAAATATTCGTTCTAATTTAATTAAAATAAGAAAAAGGAGGAAATTGAAATGACCTTAGTAGAGGTAGTTTGTATTATAGTTCTTTCTATTGCTTGTATATTGTTTGGCCTAATAGCAGCAGTGTTTGTAATTTCTTGTGGTAATTTAATCAAAAAAAAGGATAATTGTGTTACGTATTATTTTATGCTTAGAGAATTAAATAACATTAAAAGTGATGAGCCAACAGAAAATTTTTCAATATCTACAGAGAAAAGGGAAATAATTTTGATAAAGATAATTTCAAATCCAAAATTATATTGCTTTGAGTCGGTTTTACAACCAACTAGTAGAAGATCTAAGATATATAATTGTGTAAGCTGTTTTAATAATGGATATGCATTGGCATATTCTACAGGTGGATGGCGGCTATTAAATACGTGTTTTGAAGAAAGTTTTAATAAAAATGATATAGCCAAATTCTGTGAGGGTAAAGAATTTGAAATAAAAGATGGTATGTTATTAGAAAAGTAATAATAAATAATATATCAAAAGAGATGTCTAATAGAATTTAGACATCTTTTTTGCTGTGGTGTGCCTATCATTTAA
>CAYSKD010000049.1:0-6957 GCA_964431665.1 uncultured Clostridium sp. | reverse complement strand
TATTTGTTAACAAGATTTTCCCAGAAATCAATCATTTCATCACAAGTATACATTTTATCAGATTTCCAGAAATAATATTTCCCTTCTTCACCTTTTTTCTTTGCTTCGTCATACATTTCAGTAGCTGCAGCATCAATTGCAATTTTAAAATCTTCTCCTGGTTTATATCCAGCTTTTTGTATAGCTTCAACTATAACTTGTAATGCTTCTTCATCTTCTGCTAAATTTGGTGCAAACCCACCTTCATCTCCTACAGATGTAGCAAGTCCTTTTGCTTTTAATACTGATTTTAAATTATGAAATACTTCAGCACACATCCTTAAACATTCCTTAAAGCTTGCTGCACCTATTGGCATAATCATAAATTCTTGAATATTTACACTATTATCTGCATGTTTTCCACCATTTAAAATGTTCATCATTGGAACTGGTAATGTTTTAGCATTTACTCCTCCAAAATAATTATATAAACTTACGCCTAAAGCTTCACTTGCAGCTCTTGCTACAGCTAAAGATACTCCAAGTATTGCATTAGCACCAAGTTTTCCTTTATTTGGTGTACCATCAAGTTCTATCATAGCTTTATCTATTTCTACTTGATCTAGTGCGTTCATTCCCTCGATTTCAGGTGCTATTATATCATTAACATTATCAACAGCTTTTAAAGTACCTTTTCCAAGATATCTTGATTTATCTCCATCTCTTAATTCAACAGCTTCAAAAGCTCCAGTTGATGCTCCAGATGGAACTGCAGCACGTCCAATATATCCTCCCTCTACTATAACTTCAACTTCTACAGTTGGATTTCCTCTTGAATCTAGTATTTCTCTTGCATACACAGATTCAATTTCTAAATATTGTTTCATAAAAAATTCCTCCTTATTATACATTTTTTATTTGATTATATATTAACTACTTAGAATAGTATACAAAATGTATATAATAACTAGTAGATAATAACTATTTTTTATTACAAAAAATATCCTTCTTCTGTTGCTTTAGCAATATCTTTTGCAGTTGGCCTACTTTTTTCATCATCTTTATCTTTTATTTGATTGTCTCCTTCTATATCCGCTATTTCTGCTTTTATTACCTCTTCAGCAGAATTCACTTTATCAGAAAGATCTAGTTTTTCTTTAATACTTTTTTCAGTATTATCCATTTGCCTTTGATTTAACCTACGATACTCGCCCATTATTTCGTCAAGACAACTATTTACATTTAATGAAATATTTCGTTTTATATCACGTGTATTTTGTTCATAACTATTATTAAGCCCTACTACAAGTTTATTTCGCAATATTCTAGATATTTCATAATTAGCATCTTCTGTCCTTTTATTGACACTTACGCCTAATCCTCTGCTAAATCTACTTCTTAATTCACCCATAATCATCTGATCTATAGCATATGAGTATTTTTGCCTTTCTCTATTACTATGTTTATCAAAAAATTGCTCACTTCCATCTTTAATATATGTAACTGTACGACTAACTCTAGATGTCTTTTCTTCTTGTCCTTTTGCATCTTGTATAATAGATATACATTTATTATGCAAAGTTTTTAAATCTTGATTAGTCTCTCTTAAAGCATCACCTCTAGTAGATTTTGCTTTTTGTTGTATTCTATTTTTTATATCATCTAAATTTTCATCAACAAATCTTGCAACTTGTCTTTCTTGATAGCGAAGTCCTTGTGTCAATAGAATCCTTATTTCATCCGATGCTCTTCTAAAAATTAAATCAATATCACTATTTTCCTTTTGACTTAAATTAGTAGTATATGCTTTATCCACGGCTCCTTTAACTTGCTGTAATAATTCTTCATTAAGTAAAACATCTAGTTTATTATTTTTTTCCATATATTATACCTAATTAATTGCTCTTTCAATTCTTCGCATTTCTCTATTTCTTGCTTTTTCCTCAAGCTCAATTCTTCGCTTTTGAAAATTTTTTTCAACTTCCTGCTTTTGTTCTTTTAAAAAGATATTTTGTTTTGCATTATCATATTCTTTTATTCTTTCTGATAATTCATAATCTGCAATTGAATATTTATCATCATTAATATAATATTCAAATTCCGCTAAATACAATTTATCTTGATTTATATCTTCTTCATATCCTAACATAAGCTTTTGAGCATCTTCATTTAGAGAATGTGAATCTATAACTAACTGACATGCATCAAGCATATTTTTCCTATAGTCTAGCCAATCTATATCAAGATCTACACCTTTACAATTTCTATCAACTATTTTTTTTGATAAATTCATGAAAATTACGACAAACCTTTTTATATCTATTTCATTATTAATTAATCGTTTTTCCAAATCATCAAGAAGATCTAATAAATCATCTTTTATATTTTCCTTTGCTATTTTAGTTTGTTTTAATTTGCCATTTTCTTCTTTTTTCTTTTTCTTTCTTTTAATTTCTTGCATTCTTTCTTTAGTTATTTTTTTTAAATACTTACTTGATGCATTACAATTTGGACAATTAGTTATATTTCCATTTTCATCCCTTTTAATTCTTCCTTTAAAAGCTTTTTCAAATCCATTTGCAGTTTCATCAATAACTAGTCCACATTTTTCACAAAGAAATATACCTTTTTGATATTCTTGTTTTTTAGGAGAATCTTCTTCATCCTTTTTTTTAAATATATCTGGATGAGTAACCATATATGTATACCATTCAGAATCAGTAGAAAAGTCAGCCCTAGTTTTATTTTTTTCAGACATATAAACTACTCCTTAAATTACAGTTCAACTATACTTACTCCAGTCATTTCTTCTGGTTTTTCTATTCCCATTAAATTTAAAAGTGTTGGAGTAAGATCACAAAGACTACCAGAATGTATACTTTTTACTCTATTAGATACTACTATAACTGGAACATCAAAAGTTGAATGTGAAGTAATAGGTTCTCCTGTTTTTAAGTCTAACATATATTCACAATTTCCATGATCAGCAGTAATAATTGCTTCACCATTTACTTCTTCAATTTTTGATATAATTTTTCCAACACACACATCTAAAGCTTCTACTGCTTCAATTGCTTTTTCTAAATTTCCTGTATGTCCTACCATATCTCCATTTGCAAAGTTCATAACTATTACATCATATTTTTTATCATTAATTGCATTTATAACATTATCGGTTACTTCATATGCAGACATTTCTGGCTTTAAATCATAAGTTGCAACTTTAGGTGATGGTACTAAAATTCTTTCTTCCCCTTTATATGGTTCTTCTCTTCCACCATTAAAGAAGAATGTTACATGCGCATATTTTTCAGTCTCTGCAGTTCTTAATTGAGTATAGCCTAACTTAGATATATATTCGCCAAAAGTATTTGTTAGTACTTGTGGCTTATATGCAATTTTTACATTCTTTATACTATCATCATATTGTGTCATAGTTACAAAACATAAGTTATCTATTTTTTTTGTTTCAAATTTATCAAAATCTTTATTTACAAAAGATTTTGTTATTTGTCTTGCCCTATCTGGTCTAAAGTTAAAGAATATAACAGAGTCATTACTAGAAACTGTAGCTATAGGATTTGAATCTTCGTCTACTATAACTATAGGCTTTACAAATTCATCAAATTCTTGGGCTTCATATGATGTTTCAACTGCTTTTTGAACAGTCTTAAAGTTATTTCCCTTACCATTTGCAATTGCATCATAAGCAAGCTTTATTCTATCCCATCTATTATCTCTGTCCATTGCATAATATCTTCCAGATATTGTTGCAATTTTACCCACACCAATTTCCTTCATCTTTAATTCTAAATTTTTTAAATAATCTATAGCAGAAGTTTGTGGTGTATCTCTACCATCAAGCATTGCATGTACATATACTTTTTCTATATTATTTTCTCTAGCCATTTGAAGCAATGCATATAAATGGTCTATATGACTATGTACTCCTCCATCTGAAACTAATCCCATTAAATGAAGTGCACTGTTATTTTCTTTTACATGTTTCATAGCCTCTAATAGTTCTTCATTTTCAAAAAATGTTTTTTCATTTATTTCTTTAGTTATTCTAGTTAATTCTTGATAAACTATGCGTCCTGCTCCAATATTTGTATGACCTACTTCTGAATTTCCCATTTGTCCTTGTGGAAGTCCTACAGCCAAACCACTTGTCTTTATATTTGAGTTTGGATACTTTTGAATATATTTGTCAATATTTGGTGTATTTGCTAATTTAAAAGCATTTCCTCTTTCTTCATCATTAAGACCTACACCATCTAATATCATTAATAAATATTGTTTACCTTTCATCATTTTACCTTTCTTTCTACTGTTTAACAGCCTATATATTATATCACTACTTTTACTAATTTACAATATATATATAATCTCAAAATTTTATAATTTTTTAATATAATAATTAATTTTAATAATTAACTATTGCAACAAAATCATTTGTAAGGGAAGCTCCGCCAACTAAAGCTCCATCAATATCTTCCTTACTTAATATTTCATGTGCAGTCTTAGGCTTAACACTTCCACCATATTGTATTCTTATTTTTGATGCTACCTTTTGTGAATATAACTTAGCAATTTCATCACGAATATATTTGCACATCTCTTCAGCTTGTTCTGGAGTTGCACTAAGACCTGTACCAATAGCCCATATAGGTTCATATGCTATAACTATATTATTTGCTACATCTCTTTCATCTATACCATCTAATGCTTTTTTTACTTGAGATGCTACAAAATTGAAGTGTTCATTTTTCTCTCTTTGCTCTAAAGTTTCTCCTACACAAATTATAGGGATAATAGCTTTTTGTAATAATTTCTTAGCCTTTTTATTTACACTTTCATCAGTCTCATTAAAATACTGCCTTCTTTCGCTATGACCTATTATACAATATTTAACACCAGCAGCTATTAACATATTAACACTTGTTTCTCCTGTATATGCTCCTTTATCTTCAAAATACACATTTTGGGCTCCAAGTTTTATATTTGTAACTTCTATTAATCCATATACTCTTTCAAGTGATATGTTATTTGGGCACAACACAACATCTACTTCATCAGTATTAATTAAATCCTTAATACTTGATACAAAATCATCTGCCTCACTTAAAGTATAATTCATCTTCCAATTTCCAGCAATTATTTTTTTTCTCATAATAAAATTCATTCCTTTCCGAAAGCACACATAGATATGAAAAAATATTTTTTCAAACTAAAAGCCTTCTCTTGTTCACTTATATTTTACTATATTTATCATCTTTATTCAAGGCATAAAAAAAATAACAAAAACTTTTTTATTATTATAATCCAATGCTTAATTTTTTGTTATTTTTCAAATATTTAAAGTATTTTATACCTTATTTCATCAATATATATTTATTTATAACATTGAAAATTAATGCCTTCCTTTAAGCATATTACTAAATATGTTAATCTAATTTTATTTTTGAACATTTAATAAAAATTTAACTTTTTTCACTTTTTGTATCCTTTTTTCTCATAAAAATATGATACTTCTTGTAATTAACCTTTTTGACCAACATTAATAATTCCTATATTAAAGATTTAATTTTTATTCGTTTACGAACCCTCCTATGGTAAAACATATAACTATCCTCGTTTAACCACTTATTTTTTCACTAGAATTAAGAATATCTTTTGGACTTTAACTTATTCTGCACTCTTACCCATCTGCATGATGGTGTATAATAAAATCTTGTTTGTTAGTCCACAATTTTGTTCTACACTTCTTTTAGCCTTAGCATCACTATTAATACACTATTAATGTCTATGTGTATAAATGGTTTTCATCCTCTAATTATATGCCATGCACGACACACAAAAAAATGAGCAAAATTTACTTGCTCATTTTTTTGATTATTTTTAATGCATATTTAAATATACATCTTTTAGTTTATCTGATCCTCTATGTTCAAAGAATTTTTTTTGCCTTAATACCATTTCAAGTACTTCCCTAAAATCACCACCATCTTCAAAATAATATATCTCTCCTGTTACAGAATCCCTTTTGGGCAATACAAGGGGATAAAACATCACTTTGTTTGATGATTCGCTTACCACAATTTCTTTTGCTATAATATCACAGGTCCCAGATAACCACGCAAAATTAGATAATATAATGTTAAGATTATCAACGCCTTCCATTAATACTTTCATATTGTCTCTATATTTATTTATAATTGATTCATCATATCCTGCTAAATCTGTTCTTACTTCCTTTAACTCCAATTTGGGTATATTAATAAAATATATGGTATATTTTTTTAAATCTTCAAATATATTCAAATTTAAAATATATAATATTTCTTTTTCTATATCTTTTTTTAAAATATTAAACCCATCTTTTTTAGTCTTTCTGTTCTTATGTCTAGTACGTAAAACCGCACTACCACCTTTAATGTCTAGCAACACTATTTTACGCTGTTCTCCATTAATGCTAATAAATTCACACATAACTATTCCTCCTTAAAATTATTCTTTAGAGTATATTGTTTTTTTATGATTATATCACATATTATGTAAAATATCAACCCCATATTACTTATTTTAATAAAAATATATAAATTTGACAAAAATATCTTAATGTGATATATAATATATATGCGGGTATAATTTAGTGGTAGAATGTCATGCTTCCGACCTGATAACGCGAGTTCGATTCTCGCTACCCGCTCCAAAAGGTAAAATCGTCGCACCAATGTGACGTTAATGATTAAATCAATCTGAAATATGATTGATTTTTTTGTGCGTTATTGCAAAGAAAGGTGTGATGTGGTATGATTAGTATCGTAAAAAAGAAAATCAATATGAGTAAAGAGCTCAAAGACAAAATTAAATGGTCTTGCAAATTTAATAACCTCTCCTATGAAATCATAGAGGGTTATTTACGAATTGTGGAACACACGAATTTAGCATACGTGGAACCACATAAAGTGATTA
>CAYSKD010000048.1:0-6967 GCA_964431665.1 uncultured Clostridium sp. | reverse complement strand
TCATTATTGTAGATATGATATTTATTAAATCGTTAAATGATAATTTTTTAAATTCTTCTATATTAATCTTTTTCATTATATCCTTAATATTTTCTGGTATAAATTCATATTGTGAAAACAGAAAATTATCTTTTGTTATATTTTCTAATCTATAACACCCAGCAAAATCATAAACATCACAAAACAAATAATGATGTATAAACTTTAAATGTTCTTCATTATATGCTCTATTAAACTTCAACTTTTGAAGTGATGCAAGCTTTAATGCAACTACTTTTGTTTCATACTGTTTTAACTTTTTTTCATCTTTTATATCTAGTTTATTTATTAATACATCACTATTTTTATATGTATATCTAGAATTTATTGCATTATACATAACTATACCTCATATATGCTCTTCTTTATAATATCTATTCCTTGTGATAGCGTTATTTCATTATTTAATAAACGATTTATTAATTCTTCATCATCTCTATTTAGTATGCAACCTTCTACTTGCATACTTGCTTTTATGTTTGCAATTATCTTATCATTTTCATTCATAGTTAATTCCTCACTTAACATATAATAAATATTTTTTTGCTTTTTATATAACAATCAAAGGTATTGTTGTCTCCTCTTTTGTTAAGCCTGAATGATTACCTTTTGTAGTTATTTTATCATCTAATGTTATTCTATCGCACACCATAAATTTGTTATTTACAACAATTGCTACATATTCTCCAAGTGACTTATATGCATGTTCTGAGAATTTGTTACTTCCAAATAGATTAAATTCATCTATTTGCTCTCTTTTTAATAAAATGACATCATCTCTAAATTCACTCATAAAATTATTTTCAAATTCTTCTTTAAATTTATCTTTTACAAAGAAACTAATCGTTCTAGTATCAATACTTGGCATTGCATAAAAATAATTTAAATAATTTATTTTTTGATTTAAATACAACATACTAGTCATATCAACTTGTCCATGATCTGCTGTAAGTACAATATTAACATCTTCTACTTCATTTAATAAATATTTTATACCCTCTTCAGTAGCATTAATTATTTCTTGCGCCTCTTTACTATTAACACCATATAAATGAGATTTTAGATCAAGACCTTCTATGTATAAATAATTAAATGTTTTATTAGTCTCATTTTTTAAATGAGACGATATTAAGTTAAATGCCTGTTTTATTGAATAACAGCCATATCTCTTAGCATTTTTACCAGCAATCATTTTAGAATATGTAGAATTAATAATATCCATTTTTTCATAAATATTTACTTTAAATTTGTACTTATCAAAAATTGTATCAAATTTAAAAATATCATCTATACTAATTCCTTTTTCCTCTAATGGCTTTGAGGTTCTTCTTTCTAAAAACAACAATGGATAATAGTTTAAATTTAAATCTATATTATAATCCCACCATCCAAAAATTCCATGATCGTTTGGATATGATGCAGACATAATGCTTGTAAGGACACAAGCTGTCGAAGTTGGATTTACTGTCTTTAATCTACTTTTTAAATTTTGTTTTAAAATAGAATTTTGTGGTAAACTCTGTAATTTATAATACCCAAATCCATCAAGCAATATAAATAAAGTGTGCTTTTTATTAGGTAAATCTTTTTCTAATTTTTTGGCATTTTCACTTAACTCTATATCTACACCATTTTTATATGCTAAAGCTTTAGATAAGTCAACTATATCTAATTTTATACCATCTCTATATTTTAAATATTTCTTTAATTTTTCAATATTTTCTTGTTTATTTTCTATCAACATTTTCACCTAATTTATTTACAATAATTTTCTTTTACTTTTTTTAAGCTTACTAAAGCATCTTTTAAAAAAGTATATCTAATTTTCTTATTATCTCTATATATTATCTTCATATATAATCACTCCATCTTGTTTTATTGTGACAATAGTAAATATTTTATCTAATTCCTTAATAATTTTTAGGGAATATCTACTCTTTCCAAATTTATTATACTATACACTACCTTTATTTTATACTTTCACAAACTCTCTTAAATCTATTTATTGTTTCATCTTTTCCCAATAATTGCATAATTGAATATATATCAGGTGAATTATGTCTGTTTGTTATAGCAATACGTATAATTGTAGCAAAGTCAGCAGTACTTCCAATATATTTATCACTTTCTTGTTTATATAATTTCATATCTGTACAAAATCCTAATTTTTGTGCTTGCTCTTTCATATTTAAGAACCATTCATCCTTAGTATGATTATGATTATAACTATCTACATATGTTTCTAAGACTTGCTTTATTATTTTATCCGTGATTTTTTCGCTATATTCGTAATTATATCCGTTTTTTATTACATCTTCATTATATAATTTATCAAAGAAATAGAAAAAGTTTTCTCTAATATCTTCCCATTTTGCAATATCTTTACGTATCTTCTTTACTCCTTCTCTTTCAAGGGAAAATACCTTAAGTGAATACTCTAAGTCATTTTGCAATAAATCATGCAATTCATTATCATTTTCTTTAGACCAAGCTAAAACATTATCAAGCACTTCTTTTGCACTCATATGAGATATAATCTCTTTACTTATATCATTTAATTTCATCATATCAAGAAGTGAGCCTGCAGAACTCATTTTGTTTAATTTAAACTTAAATTCATCTCTTGATGCCTCTTTATTTTTATTTCTCCACATTTCAAAATCTGAATTAAGTATAGTATATAAATATTCTATAACAGCATCTGTTGGATATCCAGCCTTTAAGAAATATGATACAGCAGCCTCTTTATCTTTTCTTTTACTTAACTTTCTCTTACTATTTCCTTCTTTTACAAGTATAAGTGGTACATGTATATATGTTGGTACGTCAAATCCCATAGCTTTAAAAAGTTCAATATGAATAGGAGTTGAAGGTATCCATTCTTCGCCTCTTACTACATGTGTTGTTCTCATAAAATGATCATCACAAACATGTGCGAAGTGATAAGTTGGCAGTCCATCTGCTTTTATTAATACTACATCTTGATCATTTTCTGCTATTTCAATTTTACCTCTTGCGCCATCAATAAATGAAGTCTTATTTAAATGTGAGCCATTTGAACGAAACCTTAAAATAAATTTTTCACCATTCTTTACTCTATTAATAGATTCATCAATTGAAATATTTCTGCATTTTGCATATACTCCATAATATCCTGGAACAACTTTATTTTTCTCTTGTGCTTCATGTGTTGCAGCAAGCATTTCTGGTGTACAAAAGCAAGGATATGCAAGTCCTTTTTCTATTAAATGCTTAGCGCAAACCTTATATATATATTCTCTTTTGCTTTGTGTATATGGTCCATAAAAACCTTCTTCTTTTCCATCTGCAATAACTCCCTCGTCAGGTTCTAATCCAAATGCTTTTAACTCTTTTGTAAATAAATTTACACTGCCTTTTACTTCTCTTTTTTGATCTGTATCTTCTATTCTTAAATAAAATTTTCCTTCACTTTGATGTGCAAGTATTTTATCTACAAGAGAAGTAAATAGCGCACCTGTATGTAAAAAGCCTGTTGGGCTTGGTGCAAATCTTGTAACACATGCATCCTTTTTTAATCTTCTTACAGGGTATTTTACCTCTAAATCTTCTACTGTATCATCTACGTCTGGAAATATAAGATATGCAAGTTCAAAACATTTTCTCTCTAATTCTTTATCCATTATTTTTTCTCTCCTTACTTTTATTTTTATATTAATTTTAAATATTGTAATTTTATATATAAATAAAAATTTCCATAAAACATATTTTCAATAACTAATTACATCATAATTATATAATATTTTAGCCTAATAATCAACTATATACAAGGTTTTAATTTACTTTTAACATCATTTTTTCATATAATTGTTTAAACTATTAAATACATAATCAATACAGGCATTATGCACATTTTTTATTTCATCATCTGTAAAAACTATATATTTTGAAGTCTGAATTTTATCCTCTTTAATATATTTTTGATTTTTTAGATAGTTAATTATTTTTATAATATCTTCTTTTTTATATGGGACCTCTTTTATTTCTTTAACCTTTTTTAATATATCTTCGCTAAATTCTGGTATATTATATTCATCTTTTTTATTTAAATATTCTTGAAATAAATTAAAATCATTATGTTTATATCTTCCTATTTCATCTTTTAAAAGTATTTTACTACTACCGTCATTTAACTTTAATCCTATTGTATCTCCATATTTATCTACTATTGCATGATTTAAAAATGTGTATTTATTCCAAAATTTATCTGTTAGAAGATGCGAAAGATATCCTAGTACTACAGGATTATTTAATTTATTCGCATAAGTTTTTAAAAATAATTCTATATCGGGTAAACTCATATTTACTCTTTCTATATTAAATATTTTACCAAAATGTGATGTATTCCATGAAACATATATTGAAAAATCATTTACTACATACCTTTCGCAATCAGGCATTACATTTCCTATCAAAAATTCATTTTTATCAACTTCTATCTTACTATATATTTTTGTTGCTACATCTAAATGTGTTATCCAACCAGGCATAAATACTACTTCCTTTCATTAATACTACGTCAATAATTTTAACACATAATCTATTAATTAATCAATATATAATCTCAAATGTAAGGTAAATTAATAACACATATATAGCCAAAAAAGAGAATAATTATAATACTTATCCTCTTTTTTAATAAATTACTTATTCATATTTTCTCTTTTATACCTATCTATGTCAACATCCATAAGTATTGGCAATATCATAGGTTGACGTTTTGTTTTAGAATATACATAATGTATTAAGCTATCTCTTAATGCAGCCTTTATATTAGACCATTCACGTATATTTTCTCTATCACATCTATCTAATTCTTCTTTAGCAATCTTTTTAATTTCTTCCATTAAGTCTTCACTTTCTCTTACATATACAAATCCACGTGTAACTATATCTGGACCAGATACAACTTTTGAAGTTTTTCTATCTAAACTTACAACAATTATAATCATACCATTTTCAGATAAAAGTTGTCTATCACGAAGTACAATGTTTCCTACATCTCCAACGCCAAGCCCATCAACAAGTACCATACCAGAAGGTACTTGAGTTGTCATCTTAGCATCCTCTTTTCCAATTTCAAGTATTCTACCATTTTCTGATATAAATATATTTTCTTTTGGAATTCCTATACTTGTTGCAAGTTCACCATGTTGTTTTAAAAACCTATATTCACCATGAACAGGCATAAAGTATTTTGGCTTTGTTAGACTTAACATTAATTTTAATTCTTCTTGACAAGCGTGACCTGAAACGTGAACATCAGCAAGTTGATTATATATAATCTCTGCTCCTAGTTTTTCTAACTCGTCAATAACTTTTCCAACAGATTTTTCATTTCCAGGAATAGGTGAAGACGAAAAAATAACCAAATCATCAGGTGTAATTTGTACTTTTCTATGTTCCCCCATAGACATACGACTAAGTGCGGCCATTGGTTCACCCTGTGAACCTGTTGTCATAATTACAAGCTGTTCAGGATTATAATTTCCTATCATGTCTATATCTATTAGTGTTCCTTCAGGCATATTTATATAACCAAGCTCTTGAGAAACTGTCATTACATTTAACATACTGCGTCCAACTACCGCAACTTTTCTTTTACATTTAACAGCAGAATTAACTATTTGTTGCATTCTATGTATATTAGATGCAAATGTTGCAATGATAATTCTCTTATTACAATTAGTAAATATTTTGTCAAATTCTCTTCCTACACTACTTTCTGACATGGTATAACCTGGCCTTAAAGCATTAGTACTATCTGCCATAAGTAAAGTAATTCCTTGTAGTCCAAGTTCAGCGACTCTTTGAAAATCCATCATTTCTCCATCAATTGGTGTATAATCGATTTTAAAGTCACCTGTATGAAATATAACCCCAACGGGTGTTGTTATAGCAACTGCTACTGAATCAGCAATTGAGTGTGTCATTTTTATAAACTCAACTTTAAATTTATTAAATTTTATTACATCACGTGGTTTTACACATTTTAATTTAGCTGTTTTGTCTAAGTTATGTTCAATTAATTTATTTTTTATTAACCCTAAAGTTAATTTTGTCCCATAAACTGGAACATTAATTTTTTTCAAAAAATATGGTATTGCACCAATATGATCTTCATGCCCATGAGTTATTACTAAGGCTTTTACTTTATCTTTATTTTTTTCTAAATACGTAATATCTGGTATTACTAAATCTACTCCAAGCATTTCATCTTCAGGAAATGCTAAACCGCAATCTACAACTATTATTTCATTTTCATATTCAAATACTGTAATATTTTTTCCGATCTCATTCATTCCCCCAAGAGGAATTATTTTTAACCTAGGCTTTGAAAATATACTAGGCTTATTTGTTTTTGCTACTACTAATTTAGTATCAACATTTTCAAATTCTACTTTTACACTACTTCTAGAGTTTAGCTTTTCTCTTGTATCATCAATTAATCTTTTATTTCTTTCTATATCATCTTTATTTAGATTTTTTCTATCATTTCTATTAGCTTTTGTTTTATTTTTGTTAAAGTTATTAACACTATTAACATCTCTTTTATTTCTTTGCATATCATTCTCCTTATTTAATATTCTTTTTTCAATCTACACTTTTTAAACATAACTTTTTACCACGTACAATTATTTCTATATTAATAGCAATTTGCTATATTTTACAAATGAACTTATACTCGTACACTTATGACATAATATATTATACTATATTTTTCGGTAAAAGTCAATTAGATTTAATCAAACATTTGTTTTTGCTATAAATGATATTGATATTTAAAATAATTATAGCCCGGATCTTAAACACTTTTTAAGGAACAAAAATCTGATAAGTATTGAAAATACTTATTTTTTTTGTCAAATTTTTCTAAAAAGTATTGCGT